>CADDYW010000065.1 GCA_902810745.1 Chloroflexota bacterium
GGTTGACACGAATTCACCTTCCCTGAACCTTCAGTGAAGGGGTTAAATACAGACGTACCTTCTGAGAGGTATCCTGACCGGGCGCTAGCAGGGGAGGAACGTGATGCAGAATCGGCGGGCGGTAAGGTGGACCCCCTTGTCAGGGTCCACTAGATTATCCGCGCGACGCCGTATTGGGAGGCGAGACCTACGAGATACGGATCTGCGCACCGTCACGGGCGGCTGGAAGGAGGAAAATGTGACACGGGCGACACGAGCTTTATCTGGTTCCGCTTGCGCGGCCCTCATCTTTGGGCTGATGGCGACCGTAGCACAAGCATATACAGTTTAGGGACCCGCGTGGCCGAACGCTCATACCACCTACATCTTAGAAAGCAGCTACACGGGTCAGGGCGCTGGGTGGGCTAACTCAGCCAATACTGCCGCTGTTGACTGGAATGGTGTCACAATCTCACCATTCGCGTTCGGTACCAGCAACACTAGCAACAACCACGTCCAAGCCTTGAACATCGCCAACCAATGCAACGATTGTTTGGCCATTACGGATAAGGCGAGCAATGGCAACACCTTCACCCAGTTCACTGTTAAGGTCAACATCGGCAGCGGATATGCCTTCTATGATGGCACCCAAGCTCCATCGCTTCCGCCTAATTACTTCGATCTCGCCAGCCTGATGCGTCACGAGTTCGGCCACAGCTTGGGCCTCTGCCATAGCAATGCGGCTGGTCTCCTGATGTTCACAAATCTCGCCCAGGGGCAAGTTTATCCAATCGATAACGATGCCGCAGATGGCGATGCTTTCATTTACAATCCGAGCTACAACGGCCCCGGTCCAACCGGAGGGTGCATCCCATGAAGCGACAAACGGCGGCCAGAACAGTGATATCTTGGAACCGGCTCCTACTGCTGCTGGTAGCAGGAATGCTAGTGGGCCTGGGCGCTGTTGGGGTTAGCGCCATCGGCAGAGGTGCGAAGAGCACCGACGAACCATCGGCGGAGACGATGACAACCGGCTCCTATCCAGCATCCGAGCCGGGCCCAGCGCTCGGCGTGACCGTTGACCGGAGCATGCGCGTCATAGATGTTGAAACTGGCAGCGTCGCAGATAATGGCGGTATTCAGCGCGGTGATGTGATTGAAGCACTGACGAATGTCCGCGTCACATCTCCTAGCGATGCAGCACGGCTGGTCCGCGACGCTAGAATCGGCCAAGGATTCGCCGTCAGGCTTCGCCGAGGGAACCAGAGTATGACGTTGAACGTCACCATGGCCCGCCGGGCTGCGCACCCGAACCAGCCGACTCCAACTCCGGTGCCAAATTCCTACTTCTACGTCTAGGTCCGTCGTTCTGGCCCCAGAGTGTTGCTCACCATAGCGCTCTTCACCGGGGCGTGCAGTGACAACGACGGAGGAACACCGTGAACGGGATGGCAACCGGGCACCGGGTCGTGGTATCTATCATCGCGGGTCTGCTGTTGCCGCTGTTCTGGTTGGCACCGGCGCTCGCTCAGCCCGGGGAGGCAGCCGTCCCGGTTCGCATCTGCGACCAGAATCAAGGCTGGCATCGCCCCGATCCGGAGACCATGGCGCGGACCGTCTGGCGCGATAGCCGCTACGTCGACTTCGCCAGCGGCACGATCAACCAACGCGCGCGAGCTTGCCTTCTACACCCATCATTTCCTGTTCTTCACGACCGTGACCGCCAGCGGAGCAAGCCACGCCCTCGATTGGACCGGCCTGGCGCTGGCGCGCGCCTCCCCCTGCGGGACCGGTCCGGATCCGGCCCTGGAGCAGGGCCGGGCGGTCGTCATCTGGATTCTGGGCTGGGCGTTCAAGAGTGCTGCGATCCTCGGCAACACTCTGACGCTGACGGTGCAACCGAATGCAACTACGGAGCAAGGGTATACGATCATCGAAGCGCCACGCCCGGGAGCTTCCTGGGTCGCACGCTTTGTGCTGCCGACGGGTGACGAGCTGGCGCGGGCATCGTCTCCCGAGCTGATCTGCTGCGCGGATGAGGTCCCACCAGACATCGCGGTCCCGTCCGCGGTGCCACGGCCCGCGGACGGCCTCGCCGTGCTCGATGGGCCGGGCAGCCTGGCCGTGCAGGTCGTGGCTGGTCAGCCGCGTGCCACCTACGCCCGGTACCTGGCCCTGGTCGCCGTCGGCACGCCGCCCCTTCGAGTGGCCGAACGATACGCGGCGGCGATCCGCGCCGCCGGATTTTCGGTCGGCTCGGTCGCCGCGACCGGAGACACCACCACTTTCACCTTCACCGCGAGCCCGACGACGGACCAAGGGCTGGCCTCGGGTCGGGTGCTCGTCACGTCGCCACCCGGTCGAGACGTTCCAGGAGCTGTCACGGTCTCGCTCACGCTGACCTATGCCGACGTCCCGACCGGGACGGCAGCCCCGGCCCGCGTCCTGCCAGGAAGTGGAGGACTGCCGACGGTGGCGATGCTGGTGGCTGCCGTATGCCGTGCCACTCTGCTCGGCGCGGGTCTGCTCGCTCGCCGACTCGGGCGAGCAGCGTGAAGGTGGCGACCCCATGGGAACCTCGGAAGTCATCGGGTCTCGATCGGCTAGAGGGGGAGCAGTCCTGCGCGGCACGCACCGCAACTCGGCGACGGTTCCCGCGTGCAGAATGAGGGCCGGGGGCAGCCGTCAGGATTCGCCGGTCAGGCCGACCGCTCTGACGAGCAGCCGAATATTTCCGCGAGCGCGTCAAATCGTCGCCGGAGCTCCTGGATCACCTCTGGTGGCAGGCTCGCGATCAGACGCAGGTACGCGTTGATCGCCGCGACCGACTCCGAACCCGGCGCGTCGAGCGCCGGGCTCCACGGGTCGCCGGCCAAAACGGCGCGTGTGATCTGGAGAAGAATACGATGGGCCTCCGGCTCGGGGCCCGGCGCGAGGCTGGAGATGCCGAGGGCACGCTCCAGGTTGGCCAGCAAGCGTTCACGATTCTGGCCGAGGCTATCGGCGAGAAAGGTGGCGGCGAGCTGGTTGATGCTTACGTTCTCGCGCCCGGCCTGCTCGGCGAGGCGCACATGCAGCGATTTGGGCATCCGGAGGAGCACCCGGCCGCCGTGGCGCTCTCCATCAGGCTCCGGGATCGGGCCGCCCGCGACGACTGCCGCTTCGATCCAGCTCGCCATCGCGTCACGCAGCATGCGCAGGGCATCCTCGGGGGTCTCGCCGGCAGTGATGCAGCCCGGCAGCTCCGGCGCCGTTGCCAGATAGTCTTCCGCGGGACTGCCGCGAACTTCCATCCGATACGGGCGCCGCAGGTACTCCTGTACGCGCGCTTCGACCTCGGGGTCAGCCGACCGTGTCCGAGCTTCGGCGAGTCGAGCTTCGGCCAGCCGCTCGGCGGTGTCCATCTCGGCGTCGCTCATCACCCGCTCGGCAAATCGCACGGCGTGCGGCCGCGCCGCGATTCGACGCCTGAGCTCCTTCCGATCCATATCCTGACGATATCACACGTGATAGCAGAATTCCGCACGAGAAGGGCGTCCGAGGAATTGGGCCACCGGCGGCCGATCCAGCTGGTTGCATGGTCGGACGGCTCGTGGCGCGCCCTACGAGCCAAACCGCGGCGTGGTCGCGGGGTTGACCGGATCGTTCGGTGGACGGCCGGCCAGGACCGCCGCGACGTTGCGCGCCGCGCGCTGGCGCAGCTCGAGCAGCGAGCGCTCGGAGTAGAACGCGGCGTGGGGCGTGAGGATGACGTTCGGCAGGTCGCGGAATGGATCGTCCGGAGGCGGCGGCTCGGAGCGGCGAACGTCGAGCGCGGCACCGGCCAGGCGACCGCCGCGCAGCGCCTCCAGCAGCGCGCTTTCGTCGACGATGCTGCCGCGCGCGGTGTTGATCAGCCAGGCCGTCGGCTTGAAGCGCGCGAGCGCCGCGGCGTCGACCAGTCCGCGCGTCGCCGGCGTGGCCGGCAGGTGCAGCGAGACGTAATCGCTCCGCGCGAACAGGTCGAATAGCTCGACGCGCTCGGCGCCGTGCTCGCGCGCAAGGTCGGGCGTCGTATGAGGTGAGAACACCAGCACGCGCAGGCCGAAGGCGACCGCCCGGCGCGCGACCCGCCGGCCGATCTGCCCGAAGCCGACGAGGCCGAGCGCCTGGCTGCTCAGGCGCTCCACTCCCGCCGCGACGCCGACCGGGTCCCAGCGACCGTCGCGAACGCTCTGGTCCAGCGCGATCAGGCGGCGGTTGGCCGCGAGGATCAGCGCCATCGCGTGGTTGGCAACCTCCTCGACGCAGAAGCCGGGCACGTTCGCCACCCAGATGCCACGCGCCGAGGCCGCGGCGACGTCGATGTTGTCGTAGCCGATGCCGTACTCGCTGACGATCCGCAGCCGAGGTGCCCGATCGAGCAGGTCGGCGCCGATCGGCGACGCGTCGCAGATGATCGCGTCGGCCTCGGCGACCAATGCGAAAGCGTCGTCGCCCGGCCGCGCCCGGACGACCTCGGCGCCGACCGGCGTCAGCTCGGCTTCCTCGACGCCGGCTGGCCCGCTCGGGCCGTCGAGAATCACGACCCTGAACCCCATCTCCCGTTACCCCCTCCGCGTTCTCGGTGTCTCGGCGGTGAGCGTCACCGGTCCTGGCATCTGGCCATGAGCTACAGATAGCTCCGGAACCAGTCGAGAATTGCCCGACGGACCTCGATCCGGTGCGCCGGGCTGCCGTTCAGGACGGCGTGGCTTTCGCCGGGTACCCGGAGCAGCTCGACCGTCTTGCCCAGGTGGTGAAGTGCCGTGAACATCTGCTCGCTCTGCTCGATCGGGCAGCGCAGGTCGGCTTCGCCGTGGTAGAGCAGCAGCGGCGTCTTGATTCGCTCGACGTGGCTGAGCGGCGAGCGCTCGAGGTACCAGCTCCGCCGCTCGTGCGGGGTGCCGCCGAACTCGCGCACGCCCCAGCTCGCGCCGATGTCCGAGGTGCCAAAGAAGCTGATCAGATTCGAGATGCAGGCGCCGGCGACCGCCGCGGCGAAGCGATCGGTCTGGGTGATTGCCCAGCAGGTCATGAAGCCGCCGTAGCTGGAGCCAGTAATGCCCAGGCGTCGGCGATCGATCGGCGGATCGGCGCGCTCGATCACGTGGTCGAGCAGCGCCATGAGGTCCGCGAAGTCCTCGCCGCCCCAGTCCTCACAGACCGCGCGCGCGAAAGCCTCGGAGTAGCCACCGCTGCCGCGCGGATTTCCGTAGAGGACGGCGAAGCCACTGGCGGCCAGGAGCTGGTGATCGAAGGAGAAGGTGTGGCCGAAGTAGTTGTGTGGACCGCCGTGAACGCTCAGGATCAGCGGCAGCCGGCCTCGGACCGGCACGGTCGGTCGAAGGAGCCATCCGTCGACGATGGCTCCATCTGGGCGCCCGATCCGCAGATTCTCCGGGTGGCCCAGTGCCACCTCGCTCAGGAGTGGCGCGTTCAGCGTGGTGATCTGACGTAGCGTCGGCGCGGGTGGCTCCCTGGCGGCCGGGGACTCGGATTTTGCCACGCCCTGGCCCGCGAGAAGAGGTGAGACCAGGCGCGTGGGGAGACCCGGCTCGACCGTCGGATCGCCAAGGTCGGCACCCTCCCACAGCCAGATCTCCGGTGGGGTGACCGGATCGCTGATCAGGAGCGCAGCGCGGCGCACTGCACGGTCGACCGAGAAGGAATGCACTACCTGCCGTCCACTGGTCAGGGCAACGCGGCCGATCTCGGAGAGTCGGTAGAAGTGGGTCGCGGGGCCATCGCCGAGCAGGTAGAGCAGCACCGCCCCCTCGCGAGTCCAGGCGGGTGGCGACGGCGTGAGGTAGCCACCGGGGCGCTGGCCGACACTCCGATCCAGGCCGCTCGTCAGGCAGCGCGCGCCTTTTCCATCGACGTTGACGATCCAGAGATGGGTCTGGCTGGGCGCCGCGTCGTCGGCAAGCTCGCTGCCGACGTAGGCGATCCACCGCCCACCGGGCGACCAGCTCGGGTGAGCCGCGCGGCCGCCCTCGGCAGTGAGTCGTCGGACGTCGCGCGTGCCGACGTCGACCAGATGCACCGCGCCGCCGCCGTAACGCCGGTCGCGCTCGGCCGACCGGTCGGAGACGAACGCGATCAACGCACCGTCGGGAGACCAGGACGGCGAGGCGTCGTCGTATGGTCCGTCGGTAACCTGCCTGGCCGGACCGCCCGCGACCGGGATCACCCAGACGTGCTCGCGCATCGCGCCGAAGAAGCCGCGTCCATCGAGCTTGTGCCGGTGCTCGCGCACCCGGATCAGCCGCTTGCGCTCGTCTTTCTCCTCCGGAATGACCGGCTCGCCCGCGCGATCTGGCCCCAGCGCCAGAAATGCCAGCCGGCTGCCGTCCGGGGACCAGACCGGCTCGTGCGCGCCAACCGGATGATCGGTGAGCTGGCGGGGCTCGGCAGCGCCGGGGCTCAGCAGCCAGATCTGCCGGGTACCGCCCCGGTTCGAGACGAACGCCAGCATCTGCCCGTTCGGAGACCAGCGCGGCTCGCCATCCTGCTTCTCGCCGGCGGTGAGCGGGCGTGGGATCCCATCTCCGTCGACGTCGACGATCCAGATGCGCGAGCGGACCTCATTCGCCTCGAGATCCAGCGTTTCGACAACGAAGGCGACCTGGAGCCCATCTGGCGAGATCTGGGGATCAGAGACAAGCTGCAACCGCGCCAGGTCGCTGAGCTGCAATGGTCGACGCTCGGGCGCGTTCATCGGGCCCCACCTCCCGACGCGAAGCTTCGCGTCCAGTGCGCCTCTAACCGATCGCGGGGCTGCCAGTGCAGGAGCTGCTTTGCCTTCTGATTCGAATACTTGCCGTGCGGCAGGTCGGCGACGACATGGAACGCTTCGAACGGTCGCGGAAACGAGGGCGCGCGCAGAGCCTGCCGCATCGCCTCTCCAGCGTCCTGCCAGGAGACCGAGAAGGCATAGGCGCCCAGCGGCTCGGGCGCCGGATTGTTCGGATTCACGAAGCTCGAGAACAGGAGGGTTGGAACCTCCAGGTCGTGCTCCTCGGCGAAGATGCGGCAGATCTCCTGACCGAGGTACTTGGTGAGGATGTACAGGTTGGCGCCCGGGCGCGACGGAACGTCGGACGGAAGGTCGAAGTCATACCAGTAGCCGGCCGGATAGGGGAGCGTCACCTGCTGCGGGCCGGTATGCACCACCCGGCGGATACCGCAGGCGACCGCGGCGCGCATGACGTTATAGGCACCGATCGTGTTGACGCGGAATGCCAGGACTGGATCTGGCCGAACGACGGTACAGTTGATGATCGCATCCATCCCGCGCGCCGCCTCGATCACCTGGTCGGGGTCGGTCACGTCGACGACGCGCGTCTCGTGCGGTGGATCGAGCAGGCGAGGCAGCGGTGCTCCCTCGGACTGGGGCTTATTCTCGGCGACGATCTCGGCAAGCGGCCGCACGTCGGTCAGGCGAAGAACGTGATCGCGCTCCAGCGCCGCGGCCGTCACCGCCGCCAGCGGGCCACCAGCACCGTAGATGACGACCCGGCGGGCAGCGCCGCCCACCCGGCCGGTTAGCCGCTCCACCGCGCGCGAGGGCGTGGTGGGAATCGGCAGCCGCACGCCACTGCTGAGATCGTGCCTGGGCGCGTAGCTGAACGGTGGCTGGCCCGCCAGCGCGAGCGGAAAGCGCGTCTTCCTGCCGCCGCCGACGACGTGGAAGACCCACCAGCCGGTGGTCGGGTGCCGCATCGCCGGCTCCCACGAGCCGGGCGCGGGTTCTCCGAATTCGAGCGCGCGCTCGACGGCCTGGATCGCGTCGTCCACGTGGAGCCAGCGCGGGTCGGGATCCTTGCCGCGAATGCTCGCGTCGTCGACGACCTCGCCGAGGCGCAGCGCGATCGCTTTGAGCGGCGCCACCCGTGCGACCTCCCGCACGGTCAGCTCGGCCAGGTAGGTCGCCAGGTCGTCGATCTCGGTCGTCGGACGCGGCGCCCACTGCTCGGTCACGCGCCACTCCATCGGATAGCGTTCGAAGAGGCGGAGCGAGCTCAGGAGAATGAAGCGCGTGGCCGACGACGCGGTGGTGATCAGGTTGTAGGTCCCGCGCGTCGCGGCGTCGAGGACGTCGACCGCCGAAGCGCCGGGAGGCGCGAGCGGAGCCAGGTGGACGATCGCCTCGCAGTCGGCGACCGCCGTGGCGGCGAAATCCCGATCGCGCGGGTCGCCGACGTGGGTTGGCGAGGATCCGGAGCCATCGCCGGTCAGATCGAGGGTGCGGACGTCGTGAGCCGAGGACAAAGCTCGGACGAGCGCCGCGCCCAGCTTGCTGGTGCTACCGGTGATCAGAATGCGCATGGCCGGGCCTCCGTCGAATACTCCGGGCGTCGAGGGAAGTCTAGCAATCGCGAGCACGCGGAGCAACTCACCCCGGACGACGCTGGTAAGATGGTACAATCTTCTGGAGTATACCCTGATTCGCACCAGGTCGGCCCCATCGAGAGGCCGCATCCGCTCCACCAGCGGGGAGGGATAATGGCACAGGCAAACAATCTCGGCTACCCGCGCATCGGCAGACGACGCGAGCTGAAGCGGGCAACCGAGGGATACTGGGCGGGTAAGGTCAGCGCCGAGGAGCTGTTCCGGACTGCCAGCGAGATCCGCGCGGCGAACTGGCGCCGACAGCAGAGCGCCGGCATCGCGCTGATTCCTTCGAACGACTTCTCCTTCTACGATCAGACGCTCGACACGATCGCGCTCGTCGGAGCGGTGCCAAGCCGCTATCGCTGGGATGGCGAGAGCGTCGATCTCGACACGTATTTCGCGATGGCACGCGGCGCTCAGCGCGAGGGTCTCGACGTCACCGCGCTCGAGATGACCAAGTGGTTCGATACGAACTACCACTACCTCGTGCCAGAGCTCACGCCCGGGCAGGCGTTCCACCTGGCGTCGACCAAACCCTTCGACGAGTTCGAGCAGGCCCGGGCGCTCGGCATCCTGACCAAGCCGGTCCTGCTTGGCCCGGTCAGCTTCCTGCTCCTGGGCAAGAGCCGGGTCGACGGGTTCGATCCGCTCGACCTGCTCGATCGGCTGCTACCGGTCTATCGCCAGGTCATCGCCGGCCTGGCCGAGCGCGGCGCGCAATGGATCCAGCTGGACGAGCCGTGCTTCGTCCAGGATCGCACCGACCGCGAGCGCGCGGCCCTCGCTCGAGCCTACGCCGACCTCGCCGCGGCGCGCGGCACGGCGAACCTTCTGGTTCAGACCTACTTCGGGCACGTCGAGGATTCCTACCAGACCCTGGCGAACCTCCCGGTCCAGGGAATCGGTCTCGACCTGGTGCGCGGCCGCAAGAATCTCGATCTGATCGCGGCCAACGGCTTTCCGGCCGACAAGCTCCTCGCGGCGGGCGTCGTCGATGGACGAAACGTCTGGGCGACCGACCTGAGTGCGACGCTGGACCTGATCGACCGGCTCCTGGCTTGGATCACTCCGGAGCGCCTGCTGATCAATCCCTCGTGCTCGCTGTTGCACGTCCCCATCGACGTGCGTCTCGAGGAGGGCCACCTCGATCCTCGGCTGCTCGAGTGGCTCGCGTTCGCCGAGCAAAAGCTCGACGAGGTGGTCACGCTGACGCGCGCCGTGAACGAGGGGCGCGAAAGCGTGAGCCAGGTCGTCCAGGACAACGCGGCGGCGCTCGACCGCCGACGCCAGTCCGACTGGGTGCACCAGCCCGCCGTCGCCGAGCGCGTGGCAGCCGTCCGCCCCGACGACGCGCGCCGGAGCGAGGACTACCCACGGCGACGGGAAGCCCAGCAGCGCTCGCTGAACCTTCCCCCGTTCCCGACGACGACGATCGGCTCGTTTCCCCAGACGGCAGACGTGCGGCGCAACCGCAATCGCCTTCAGAAGGGCGAGATCAGCCAGGAGGAGTACGACCACTTCATCGCGGAGGAGATCCGCAAGCTGATCGCGCTGCAGGAGGAGCTGGGCCTCGACGTCCTGGTGCACGGCGAGTTCGAGCGCAGCGACATGGTGGAATATTTCGCCGAGCACCTCGACGGCTTCGCGACCACGACCAACGCGTGGGTGCAGTCCTACGGCAGCCGCTACGTCCGCCCGCCGATCATCTACGGCGACGTCTCACGACCAGAGCCGATCACGGTGCGCTGGTCGACCTACGCCCAGTCGCTCACGAGCAAACCGGTGAAGGGGATGCTCACCGGCCCGGTGACGATCCTGAACTGGTCGTTCGTCCGCGACGATCAGCCGCGGAGCGAGACCTGCAAGCAGATCGCCCTGGCGCTGCGCGACGAGGTGCGTGACCTGGAGGCCGCCGGCCTGCGGGTGATCCAGGTCGACGAGCCGGCGCTGCGCGAAGGGCTGCCGCTCCGCCGTGGTGACTGGCCGACGTATCTCGAGTGGGCGGTGACCTGCTACCGACTGGCGACCGGCGTCGCGCGACCGGAGACGCAGGTTCACTCGCACATGTGCTACAGCCACTTCGACGACATCATCGAGGCCATTGCCGCGCTGGACGCCGACGTGATCTCGATGTCGAACTCGCGCTCGGACCTCGAGCTGCTCGACACGTTCCGCCGCTTCGCCTATCGGCAGGAGATCGGGCCCGGCGTCTACGACATCCACTCGCCGCGGGTGCCCTCGGTCGAGGAGATGCGACGAAATCTGTTCGCCGCGAGCGAGGTCCTCGATCGCGCGCAGCTCTGGGTGAATCCCGACTGCGGACTGAAGACGCGCCGCTGGGAGGAGGTCATCCCAGCGCTCCGCAACATGGTGCAGGCCGCGCGGGATCTGCGCGGAGCCGGGGTCGTGGCGACGCGATAGCGTCTGGTACGGAGCCAGTGACCGGGCATCAGATCGTCGGGCGCCGATCCGCCTGCCGCGGGAGCGCGAGCATCTCGCCCGGTCGCGGGCTGGCCATGCCTGATTCTGCTTGTTTCGGCGGGCGCGCGATCGAGCCGGGACGCGAAGGGCGTGGCGAGCGACGAAGGCAGCGCGCCCCGGATGATCGGCACTACGAATCACGCAGTACTCGGTAGGATGGGGTGATCGATGGACCTGGAGCTGAAAGATAAGACCGCGATCGTCACCGGCGGAAGTCGCGGCATCGGGAAGGCCATCGCGCGGCAGCTCGCGCTCGAGGGCGTCGACGTGGCGATCGTCGGACGCACGGCCGAGGCGCTCGAGGCGGCAGCGGAAGAGCTGCGCGCCGAGACCGGCCGACGGATCCTGCCGATCACCGCCGATACCGGCCGCGATGCCGACGTGAAGGCGATGGTCGCGCGCGCGGCCGCCGAGCTCGGCCACCTGGACATTCTCGTCAACTGCGCCGCGCGCCCGGGCGGGCAGGCACCCCCGCCAGCGCTCGCCGAGATCACCGACGAGGTGTTCTGGGAGGACGTGAACGTCAAGGTGATGGGCTACCTGCGCTGCTGCCGCGAGGTCGCGCCATACATGATCCGCCAGGGCTGGGGCCGGATCATCAGCATCAGTGGTCTCGCCGCCCGCTCGACCGGCTCGATCGTTGGCAGCATGCGCAACGTCGCGGTCGTGGCGATGACCAAGAACCTGGCCGACTCGCTCGGTCCGCACGGGATCAACGTCACCGTCGTGCATCCGGGGACCACGCGCACCGAGAAGACGCCGGGGGTCGTGGCCGCGCAGGCAGCACAGCTTGGCATCCCGCCCGAGGAGGTCGAGCGGCGGATGGGCCAGGCGAACGCGCTGGGACGACTCATCGACGCGCGCGAGATCGCGTACGTCGTCGCCTTCCTGGCCTCGCCGAAGTCGGTGGCGATCAACGGCGATGTGATCGCGGCGGGTGGTGGCGCGGTGAGGTCGATCTACTACTGATCACGGCCGGAGCACGACTTTACCCGCGTCCTTCGCTTCGGCCATGCGAAACCCATCGGACCAGGCATCGAGTGGCAGCGTCTCGGTCAGCACCAGGCGGGGATCGATCAGACCATCGGCGAGCATGCGCAGGGTGCGCGACCACGTGGCGGGCAGCGTCGCGAACGGACCGGCGACGCTCACCTCGCGCATCGCCACCTGGGTGAGGTCGAAGCGGACCGGTCCGCCGAACAGGCCGATCTGGACGTACCGACCACCGCGCGCGACGAGGTCGAGACAGAACTGGGCCGATTTCTCCGCGCCGGCACACTCGACGACGACGTCGGCCCCGACCCCGTCGGTCAGGTCGCGAACGTACCTCAGCGCATCGGTCTGCTGCACGTCGAGGACGTGCGGGATGCCGATCTTCCGCGCGAGCTCGAGGCGCCGCTGATCGACCGACAGGCCGAGCACGACGACGGTCGCGCCGGTCGTCCGGGCGACCATGGCGCTCAAGAGGCCGATCGGGCCCGGGCCGGATACGACCACGACGTCGCCCGGAGCGGGCCGCGCGTAGTCGATCACGCCGCGAACGCAGCAGGCGAGCGGCTCGGTCAGCGCCCCGGTGATCTCGTCCACGTTCGGAGGAAGCTGGTAGACGTTGCGGGCCGGGACGACCAGCCAGCGCGCCATCGCGCCGTCGACGCCCGAGCCAAACGACAGTCGATTCGGACAGAGGTTGATTCGCCCGGAGCGACAGTAGCGGCACGCGCCACAGGTATAGCTGTAGGGAATCGCGGTGACGCGGTCGCCGGCGCGGACGTTCTCGACGTCCGGGGCGACCTCGACGACGCGTCCGCCCATCTCGTGGCCAAGGATCACCGGCGGGCGCGTCGGATACTCGTCGTGGAGGATGTGCAGGTCGGTCCCGCAGATTCCGCAGGCCGCGACCTCGACCAGAACGTGGCCGGGGCGGAGCTCGGGCTCCGGCATCTCCCGCAGCGCGACGTTGCCATCGCCGCGGGCGAACTTCACGACGCCTTTCATCGAACCTCCCGGCAGACAATCCCGGGGCCCGAGGAGCGGCTGCGGACCGCCGCGCGCGAGGCGATCACGGACCGTGCCGCGCCAGGGCACCCGCGGGTCGACCCTAGCCCATGTTGAAGCGGTAGCCCACGCCCGGCTCGGTCAGAATGTACCGCGGGTGCTCGGGATCGGCTTCCAGCTTGCGGCGCAGCCGACGCACGTACGCCCAGAGATAATCGCTCTCCTCGCCATACTCCGGCCCCCAGACACGCTGCAACAGCACGGTGTGACTGAGGACCTTGCCGCTGCTGCGAACGAGCTGAACGAGGAGCGCGTACTCCGTCGGCGTCAGCTTGACCTCCTGCCCGTCGCGGGTAACCCGCCGCTCGTCGAAGTTGATCGTGAGATCGCCGATCACCAGCGGTCCGGACTGCATCGTCTCCTGCTGACTCCGGCGCAGTGACGAGCGGACCCGCGCGAGCAGCTCCTCGATGCCAAATGGCTTGGTGATGTAATCGTCGGCGCCGAGATCGAGCGCCTTGACCTTATCCTTCTCCTGGCCGCGTGCGGAGAGCATAATGATCGGCACGGTGCTCCGCTGGCGGATGGCCTGGCACACCGCGAAACCGTCCGGCCCGGGCATGGTGATGTCGAGGAGGATCAGGTCGAACAGATCCTCCTCCGAGCGCTGAAGCGCTTCGTTCCCATCGGCCGCGGTGACGACGTCGTAGCCACGCGCTTTGAGGTTGGCTCCGACGTATTTCAGTGTTTCTGGCTCGTCGTCAACGATGAGGACTCGTGGTTTCTTCATCTGCTCTCCTGAACCTCCAAGAAGCCTGCGCGGGGGTACGGCCGGCGACGACATTCCAACTGGCACCGCGCACGAACCACCGGGACGCCATCAGCGTGCCACCGGCAGGGTGAACCGAAAGACACTCCCGGCGCCCTCGCGGCTCTCGGCCCAGATTCTCCCGCCGTGAGCGTGAACGATCTCCTTGCAGATGGCCAGCCCCAGGCCGGTGCCGGGCGTTCGGTGCTTCACGCGCGGCGAGCGATAGAAGCGCTCGAACAGGTGGCTCTGCTCCTCGGCAGTCATCCCACTACCGTGATCACGCACCGCGAAGATGACGTCCTGCTCCCGCGCGGAAACCTCGATCTCGATCTCTGCGCCCTCGGGCGAATACTTCGCCGCGTTCTCGATCAGGTTGCTCAAGACCCGCTCGACGTGACCCGGATCCGCCGAGACGAGAGGCAGCTGCTCGGGTATGGTCGTGGTCAGGGGGTGGCCGGTCGCGTTCGGGGCAGCCTGGCGCAGGCCCCGCTCGACCAGCACCGCGGGCGCGATCGGAACGCATTCGAGTCGGGCGGCGCCACCGGCGTCAAGGCGCGAGATCTCCAGAAGGTCGTTGATCAGCCGAGCAAGTCGATCGGCCTGACGCTCGATACTCGAGATGAAGTCTCGCTGCGTCTCCGCGTCCCACTCGACGTCGGGCTGCAGCAGCGACGAGGCGTAGCCCTTGATATGCGAGAGCGGCGTGCGAAGCTCGTGCGAGACGAGCGAGATGATGTTTGCCTTGAGCTGCTCGACCTCGCGCTGCGGCCGGAGGTCGCGCAGGACCTGAACCGTTCCGATGACGCATCCATCCGCGCCACGAATCGGCGAGGCGACGCGCTCGACGGGGATCAGCTCACCGGACGGACGTCGAAGGTAAAGCTCGCCTTTGTCGGACGAGGTCACGTCCGTGGCCACCACCCCGGCGCCGAGCTCGTCGACGAGCGGGAAGACCTCGGTCGCCGGTCGCCCGATGGCCTCGGCTGGGGCGCACTCGGCCCAGATGCTGGCCTGACGGTTGATCCGCACGATCTGCCCTTCCAGGTTGGTCGTGAACACCGCGTCGTGCATGCTATCGAAGATCGCTTCGAGGCTGGAGCGCTCGAGCTGGCTCTGGCGCAGCGCGGCCTCTTCGCGCGCATGGAGCTCGGCCTGTGCCATCGCGATCGACGCGCGGTCAGCCAGGCGCTCCAGCACGTCGCGGGCCTCGGACGGAATCGCACCGGGCTGACGCCACCCCACCATCAGCGCAGCGGTCGCCTCCGCGTCTCGTTTGAGCGGAAGCGCCAGCAGCGCCCGTACCTGCTCCTGCTGGAGCAGCGGGTTCGCCTGGTCGGCATCTTCGAGCGATCGGAGGTCCTCGGTCTCGAAGGGAATGCCACTCTGCACGACCCGGCCGATCAGGCTGCCCTTCATCGGAACGGTCAGGCCACGCTGCACCTCGCCGTCGGCTCCGTGGATCAGGTGCCAGCGAATCGTGCTGGAGTCAGGCTGCCGGATGCAGAGGCCGGCGACGTCCGCGTCGAGCAGACGACGCGCCTCGCGGATCACCAGATCGATGACCTGATCCGGACTGCTCAGCGAGGCAAGAGCACGGCCAATCTCGAACAGGGCCCGCGTGGTCGCCTCGGACTGGCGAGCACGATCGAACCGCTGCGCGTTCTCGATCGCAACCGCGGCCTGGTGTGCCAGCAGGGCCAGGATCTCCTCGTCGTCGTCCGAGAAGACGACCGTATCGATCCGATCGGTCAGGTAGAGATTGCCGTAGACGACGTCACCACGAGTAATCGGCCCGCCCAGGAAGCTGGTCATCGCCGGATGGTTCGGCGGGAAGCCAACTGCTGACGGGTGATCGGCGATCCGTTCCGCGCGGATGATGCGCTTCTCTTTGACGATCAGCCCCAGCAGGCCACGACCGCGCGGGAGCGATCCAATCCGAGCCCGCTCCTCGGCACTGATGCCGGCGGTGAAGAACCTGGTCACGTGGCCACGGGCGTCGAACACGCCCAGGGCGGCGTAGCGCGCGTTCAACAGCTCGCGCGCGGCTTCGACGATTCGCTGCAGCAGAGTGTCGAGCGGAATTTCCCCTGCCAGGGCCAGGTCCGCGAGCTGCGCGAACCGCTGACGCATGATCGCGTTTTCACGCCGTAGCTGCTCGACAATGAGCGTCTCGGATCGATCGGTCACGGCGACATTCCTTGCGTGGCAGGTCTTCATGGCAAGTATAGCATCGCAGCACCGCCCAGGTGTATTGACCGGTCGCTCGGGGAACGATCGCGATTGACACGGTCGTGTAGAATGTCAGACGTGCCCCCCTGGGGGCGGTGAGACCGAGTCGGACTGAATGTACCGGAGGTCGAGACCCATGCAAACCGCTCCCGTCTCGCGCAAAGAAGAGATCTGGCTGGCCTGCAAGCCGAAGGCCTGCTGCTACGTGACGGCGGTCATCCCGACCGGCCGCGACGTCTGGCGCATTGCCCGGGCCCTGCAGTCTCCCCCGTGGACGTTCGTTCGCTACTTCGAGTCGCCGACGCCGCGACGCGACGCGTTCCTCCTCGATCACTCGGGACGCCAGTTTCGACTCGCGCTCGCCAAGCAGACGAGCAGGAGAAAAAAGTCGGCACCTCCGTGCATCTTTCTGCTGAAGACGAACTCGGGCTATCATCGCTGCGGACTAGGCGACCTGCGGCCGCGGAGCTGCCAGGCATTTCCGGCGGAGCTGGCCCGCGAGGTCGTCTGTGTCAACCCGGCCGGCTGCACCTGCCGTGAGTGGAGCCTGGCCGACATCGACATCGCGGAGGAGCGGGCTCTCCTTGAGCTTCGCCACCAGGAGAACGAGGAGTACGTGAGCGCGGTCGTCGCGCAGTGGAACGCGCGCGTCGCGGCCGCGCCGGCGGATGTCCACTTCGACTTCGCGGCGTACTGCGACTTTGTGCTGCGGGCATACGATCAGATCTCGGCGGGCGAGACACGAGGCGATCGATGAGTGACCCACCGACGAACCCCTGCGGCACCTGTGGTCTGTGCTGTCGTGCCTACGTCGTGCCACTCTACGGGCGTGACGTCTGGCTGATCAGCACGCGCCAGCATCTGAACCCCGAGGACTTCGTCGTCGCCATCCCCGAGCCCAAGCAGCACGCGACTGCCTTTCAGCTCGACACCGAGGGATTCTTCTATCATCTGGCGCTCGATAAGAAGGGCACGTTCGAGCCGACACGTCCGTGCATCTTTCTGATCGAGCTCGGGGGCGGCCATTCGCGATGCGGGATCTACGCGCACCGTCCTCTCGTCTGCCAGGTGTATCCGATGGAGCTCTTCCGCCGGATTGTCTACCTGCGGCGAGACGCGCGCTGTCCCCCCGGCTCCTGGCCCGAGGACGAGCCACGGCGGCCGGCCTGGCGCGAGAAGCTTCAGCGCAATCTGATGCACTTCGACGTCTACAGCGAGGTCGTCGCGCGGTGGAACGCGCGCGTGGCTCGCGCACCACGAGGGACGGCCTTCACCTTCACTGCCTATCTCAACTACCTCCTGAACGTCTACCACCGGCTGGCGGCGCTCGATCGCGAGGTGGGGACCGAGATGCTGGCCCGGATCGAGGAGACCTGGACCGAGCTACCGGAGAACGCCGACCTGACTGACAGCAGCGTGGATCACGACGCCTACCCCTGGATCGGCTACCTGAGCACTGCCCGTCAGATCATCGACGAGTTCTATCCCGAGATCGAGCCACTGCCGTCGATCTGCCTGGAGCGCGCGATGCACCGTGCGCGTCGCGGGACGACCGAGGAGGAGATTCCGCCGGAGCTTCGCGGGACCGTGGCAAACGCGTGAGACGCGGCGGCCACCATCGAGGGAGTGGAGGTTTTTCGCCTCGACGTCGGAGTCCCGAGAGGCGAAAGCCCACTCGGAAGGAGATTTCCAATGCCCAGACGAAACCGCGAGGGTGGCGAGCGTGGGCGGCCGCGCTCGGCTGACCCCGCGCACGAGCAGCTTCTCGACCGGTTCGAGCAGGAGATCCTGCAGGCTGACCCAGCGACCATCGTCGCCCTTTCCGAGTCGATCTGGCAGCATCGAGCCGGCGTTCCGGAGATCCTCACGCGTCGGATCCTCGAGGGACGGACCCGGCTGCCCGGGCTTGCGCTGGATCTGCTCGTCGAACTCGCCGGGCCGAGGGCGCGGCGGTATCTCCGGCGTGTCGCGGAGGATCAAGGCGTCCCTGACATCGTGCGCTTCGGAGCCCAGCGGCGCGCGGGTTGGCCCCAGCGCGGCGCGGCGCGACGGCGACTGGCGTTCCTCGACTCGCTGGAGAATCCCGAGCAGACGCTGATCCTAGCCATCGACCAGGGGATGTCGTCCTGGCCGCCGCAGTGCGAGATCCTCGGCGAGGTGCTGGGCTACCTAGCCGTCGTGCCGACCACGCGCGGCGAGAAGTTTCTCCGCCTGGCCGTGGATCAGATTGGTGACCGCGCCGCGTGGCTGCTCCACGCCCTGATCGAATTGAAGGACGTCGACCTGGCCCGCGACGCCATCCGTCGCGTCGAGCAGCTCCGTGATATCGCGGCGATACCGCCGTTGCGGCGCCTCGCACGGTCGACCGGCGTCGCGGAGCTCCAGGCGGACGCGACGGCCACGGCGAATCGGCTGGCCCGGCTGGCCGATCACAGCGGGGTCAGGACCCGGCCGCAAGCCCTACCGCCGGCGAACCGCGTGCTCCTCAGCGTCGTAGACGGCGCCGGGGCACAGACCATCCTGGTGACCAGATCCCTCGGTGAGCAAGTCGAGCTGCTGGTGAACTATCTCACGACCGATAGCTGGGGGATCAAAGACGTGTTCGGGCAGGACCGGATACCAGAGGTCGAGGTGTCGCCGATCATCGAGGAGTTCGCGAGCAGCGGCGTCTACCTCGTGGAAGTCAGTCTTGCCGCCTGTCGGGGACTGATGGAGAGTGCCGTCGACGTCAACCGCTCGAACGGGAAAGAGATTCCTTTAGCTTTCGAGCTCTGGGAACCCTTCCTTCACGAGAGCTATCCGCCAGCGGCGGACGAGGCCGTCGTGGTACCGGAGTTGGACGACACCGCCTACGCGGGCCAGACGGAACTGCTCCGGACGAATGGAGACCTCTGTGCCCACCGGTTTTTCGAGTCGTGGGCGTTCGCACCGGACGAGATCGGCCTGGCCATCATTATGACGCCCCCGCCCGTCAGCCCACGGCGCAGAGAGGAGGGTCTCGGCCCGCTGATCGCGAACGCGCTGCAACCATACACCCGCGCGCGATACCGGCAGCGCCTCCGCCGTCAGGCGTGGCTGCTCAACCACATCGGGGATACGCAGGCGCGCGATCTCGCGCTGGCGACGGCCGCGTCGCTGATCGACGGGTCGCCGGAGGAGCTCGGGAAGCAGCCGTTCTTTCAGGAGATGGCCTCACGGGGCTTCGAGGATGTCCTGGCAAACCTGTACAGCGGGTTCGGCGGGATCTCGCCCCGCTGATTCGCCCGTTTCTGGTCCCTGCCCCCAAGCGGCAATCGGCATCCTCGAAGCGCGGCCGGGGGTACCCGCCGGGAAGGCTGGGCGGGCAGGATGCCCGCGCTCCCGCGCGAGGATACTTCGGGAGGACGGCCGACCGATGCATGGGCGTTGTCATTCCGAGCGCCAGCGAAGAAGCTCCGGCCGGTTGCCAAACCCCCGACACCGCCGGGGCATCAGCGGGTCGCGCTCGCGGTGACAGTGCATTATCCGGGATCCGGCGACGGTAGGGACCGGATCCGCCCTCGCGTCCGGTTCGGTGCGCGAGACCGGCCGCGGCCGGCCGCCTGATTCAGCGGGCACCAAGTTTCGCGCGGACGGCGCGGGCGATCGTTTCGTGGTCAGGGAATCCGCCGTCGCGATACATCGAGTGCACCAGCTCGCCGTCGACCGACACCTCGAATGATCCCTCGTACCAGGGGATGATCTCGATCGAGGAGAGCTGGTGCTGAAACTCCTTCATCAAAGCGCCGGCGAGCGCGAGCGTCTGCGGCTCGTAGCCGCATTCGGCACAGTAGGTGATCTTCACCTTGACCGGTCGACTAACCATCTTGCTCTCCCACGCGGCGCTCAGACGCGCACGCGCTCGACGATCGACGCCAGCTCGCGGATGACCTCGCGGTTCTCGACGGGCTTGAGCTCCTCACGCATCGCCTGGATCGCCTGGGTCAGCTCGGCACGCACCTCTTCTGGCAGCTGATCGACCGGGGCGTCCGGCGAGCCAAACCTGGGATTCTGCGCGAAGATCTCGCGGCGCCGCTGCGCTCGGCGCGCGGTCACACTGTCTGGCCGCTCGATAAAGCGGCCGATCTCATTGAACGCATCGTCGAAGAAAACGAAGACAGGGATCGAGCGGAACTGACCGCGGTTGAGGTATTGATCCATCAGGTCCGGATTCTGGTCGCGCAGGAACACGCGCAGGTTCAGCTTGCCGCTCTCCTGGGCAATACGGCCCAGAATTGGCAGATTGTCGATGACGTCACCGCACCAGTCTTCGGCAATCACCAGGACGTTGAGCGGACGGGGAAGACTCTGGAACGGGCGCAGATCATCGGGGCTCAGCTCGACGCGTCGCTCGTTCGCCTCGAAGCGACTCTGATTGCGCGTCATGCTTGCCTTGAACTGGTCGTAGGTCATTCCCTGCTCGAAGCGTTCGCGAGTTACGGGCATCTCCTTCTCCTGAAAAGTGATCTCCGGTTGCTCGACCTGACCGGCGAGGGGCTGCGGTGACCGTCGAGCGAGCGTGACGAAGCTGTCCATTCGTAAGCAGCTATCCCTATCATAGTCCCAAGATCGGACCGTAGCAAGCGCGAGGCAGCGCCTGCCTGCGGCCTAACTGAGGTGGTCGCCGGGGAGCCCGGTGACCACCTCAAGGCACGATGGACGACGCAGATCTCGGTAACAGGGAGTGTCGGGAAAGGCTAGCTCAACTGCTGGGGAGCTTTCCCGTTGACTGGGTTATGGAGTGGGGGTCGCGGTCGGCGTCGCCGTGGATGCAGACGCCGCCGGCGTTGCCGATGTCGGCGTGGAGCTCGTGGGCGTCGCACTCGCACCGCTGGTGGGAGATGCCTCGGCCGACGGAGTCACGGCCGGAGTGGCTCCGGTCTGACTCGTCGACGACGAGCCGGTGGAGGCGGCGCTCGAGGGGGTAGCCGCCGGGGTCTGGTTGGCGGGTGTACTGGCTCCGGATGCTGCCGTCGTCGGAGATGCCTGAGCCGACGAGGCCGTCGTCGGCGTCGCCTGGGCGGCGGCGCCGCCGGACGTTCCGCCGGCGGTCGTTGGCGTGGCCACGCCAGCGCCAGTTGCTCCCGAGTTCGCGGACGGGGTTGATCCCGTGGCGGAGCTTCCGGCTCCGCTGGACGAGCAGGCGACGAGCAACGTGGCGACGAGGATGCCAGCTGCCACGAGGATCAGCCTGCTCCGTGCTAGGCGCACGATGTGGTGCATGAGTCTCCTCCGTTGACACAAGGTGTTTATTCGGATCTCTCGTGTTGTCGGTCACCCGACTGGACGTCGTGACGACCGATGTCCTGCGAGCGATCTGACGTCACTCCCTGCTGTCCCTCGAGGGTCGTGCCACCCGCCGCGACCCACTATACGACGGCTCTGCCTCTCATTGCAAGCAGCAGAGCGGGCACTAGCCTTAGCGTATCCCGAGCCCGGTTTGGCAAGCTGCCAAACTTGACCCGAGGCCGACCGCTTGTTAGGATCTGAAACGGTCGCTGGCGGATCGTGAGCGTCGGTCCCGCCGGACGTTTTCGCATTCTGGTGCCACGGCTGGCCCGCGCGGGCCCAGGATGCTTCGATTGCACACGGCCAGGTATTGCTCGATAGCCCTGAGAGATAGAGTCGTGTCGTAGTAATCCAGGTAAATCCCGAGGACGTCACCGTGCCTGGCGGCGCTCCACTGGAGCTATCTCGGACGAATGCAACCCTCTCGTGGAGGGGGGAGCGCCCGCGGTGCTAAAGAAGGACGGTGCTGTCCGGGAGGAGAGGCCACATGCGGCCACAGGAGCCGATTCGTCTTCTACTGGTTGATTCCCCCACGCTCCACCGACGAAGCCTGGCAGCGATTCTGAATCGACGGCGCAATCTGCGCGTCGTCGGGGAGGCGGGAACGGCGGCGGAGGCCATCGACGTCGCGGGTACGCTTCATCCCGAAGTGGCGGTCGTCGAGCCCCGCGTGCCGGGCGGTGGCATCTCGCTCGTCGCCGATCTCTGCCGGGTCGAGCCCGCCTGCTCGGTTCTCGTCGTGACGAATAGCAGCGACGACGGCGAGGCGCGCCACGCCCTCCAGGCCGGAGCGCGCGGCTATCTCGATAAGGAGCGCGAGCCGGACGACCTGGTGCGCACGATCGAGCGTGTCCACGCGGGAGAGCTGGTCGTGTCACCCGGCGCGGCCAGTACAGTTCTGAAGCATTTCAGCGGCGGTCCGTCCGATGGGGCCGGATCGGGAGGGCTGACGCTTCGCGAGCTGGAGGTCCTCCGTCTGGTCGTTCAGGGCCGTACCAATCCCCAGATCGCACAGGAGCTGTGCATCACCGAGCACACGGTGAAAGCCCATCTGACCAAGATCCTGGGCAAGTGCGGCCTCGAAAATCGCGTCCAGCTCGTCGCGTATGCTCTCCAGCAGGGCATCGCGCGCCCATCGGACTCGAGCTCCCCGGTCTCCTCCTGACCCGTCAAGATCCCCCCATCGTCTAATCCTGATCCCCGTTCGGGGAACGTTCACGACTAGCCAGGTTGACGGTCAAAAGATCCGCCACGCGCCGGCTGGCGTGGGAAGGTTGGCGGTGTAGCCTGGTTCGTGCGTCCCGGCCGGCCATCCTGTCCGAGCTCGATCCACGAGGCACGGATCAGAAGCGTGGCGCAGATCCGCCCGGGGGTGGCGGCGCTGGCCGACCCGTCCAGGTGGTGCCCCGATTTCATCCACGGCCGGGACGACTTCATCCGACAGTTCTGGAGGAGCCGCGTGCGAACGCTGGTGATCGTTCCCACGTACAACGAGTACGACAACCTGTCCTCGCTGGTCGACGAGACCTTCCTGGTCGACCCGACCCTCGACGTCCTGGTCGTCGACGACGACTCGCCTGACGGAACCGGTATCCTCGCGGATGCCCTGGCACGTCGGAACAACCGCCTGCAGGTGATCCATCGTCCTGGAAAGCAAGGGCTCGGCACGGCCTACCTGACGGGATTCCGTTACGCGCTGGCGCATCACTACGACCGGATCGTCCAGATGGACGCCGACTTCTCTCACCGTCCGCGGGATCTCCGCCTCCTCCTCGACGCCAGTGCCGCCGCGGACGTCGTGATCGGCTCGCGGAACATCCCGGGCGGTCTGGTCGAAAATTGGTCGCTGCTTCGCCAGCTCATCAGTCGGGGCGGAAGTCTCTACACGCGGACGCTCCTCGGCCTGCCCGTGCTCGATTGCACCAGTGGCTTCAAATGCTTCCGGCGCGAGGTGCTGGCGAGTCTGGACCTCGAGCAGGTGCGGTCGAAAGGCTTCGGCTTCCAGGTGGAGATGAACTACCTTTGCCACCGGGCCGGCTTTCGGATAATCGAGGTGCCGATCACATTCCCGGAACGGAGTGCTGGCCGCTCGAAGATGACGCCGGGGATCTTTCTCGAAGCACTCCTCCTCGTCTGGCGGCTTCGCGGACGGACCCGCGTGTCGCCGCGCCTGCCACGGTCGGATCGCCCGGACGTCCACGTGCCGGCCATGGGGAGGGATCGGCTCCGATGATGCGCGCCGCTACGCTTCGACAGGCCGTGGCAGCGCTCGGCCGCGGTCCTCTCGACCGGTCGGGTGCTTCGGTGTCTCGCCTGGCCCGCTTCGCCCTGGTCGGGATCTCCGGGATCGGGGTGAACTCGGCGCTCATCACCGTCCTCGTCGAGATCGGGCGGCTGCCGCCCGTCGTCGCGGGAGCGCTGGCAACCGAGGCCGCCATCCTCAGTAACTTCACGCTGCACGACCGCTGGACCTTTGGCGGCCGGTCCACGGCTATCGCCTGGCCCCGACGCGCTGCGCGCTACAACCTGGCAGCACTCGGCGGTCTCGCGATCAACGTGGCCGTGCTGGCCGGTCTGACCGGTCTGCTTCGTCTTCACTACCTCGTCGCCAACGTCGGCGCAATTGGCGTTGCCTTTGGCTGGAACTACTTTGCGAGCAGTCGCTTCGCGTGGGCGGTCGCCGGCTCCGACGACGCCTCGGAACCGCCGGCGGTGCCCGCCTTGCGCCGGGCCTCCGTCGCTTCACGGGCCCAGCGCGGCGATGGTCTCGAGAAGGCAGGCTGACGATGGAAATCCTCTCGGTGGGGCTCGTCGTCGTCTCGCTGGCCCTGTATGCCCAGTCCCTCGTGTCGATCTACCTGATGCTCTTTTCCTGGGACCACCCCGAGCGGCTGGCCGCCAGTCGCGGCCCCCGGTCGTTCCTCCCGCCTCGCCTCTCGTTTTCGGTGCTGCTGCCGGCGCGGCACGAAGAAGCCGTCATCTTCGAGACGATTCGGCGGGTCGTCACGGCGCGCTACCCACGGCATCTCCTCGAGGTCATCGTCATCTGTCACGCGGAGGATCACGGGACGATCGCCGAGGCGAACCGGGCAATCCGCGAGCTCGGCGCGACGCGCGCGCGCGTCGTCACCTTCGCGGACGGTCCGATCAGCAAGCCGCACGGTCTCAACGTCGGCTTCCGCGAGACGACCGGACAGGTGATCACGATCTTCGACGCCGAGGACGACATCGATCCGGACATCTTCAACGTGGTCAACACGATCATGCTCGAGGAGGAGGTGGGCATCGTCCAGGGGGGAGTGCAGCTGATGAACTACCTGGATCACTGGTTCAGCATCCACAACGTCCTCGAGTATTTCTTCTGGTTCAAGAGCCGTCTGCACTTCCACGCGCAGGTCGGGATGGTCCCGCTTGGCGGAAACACCGTCTTCGTCCGGGCGGATCTGATCGAGCGCGTCGGAGGGTGGGATGATTCCTGCCTGACCGAAGACGCCGACATCGGGCTGCGCTTAAGCGCGCTCGGCGAGCCGA
>CADDYW010000066.1 GCA_902810745.1 Chloroflexota bacterium
CTCTGATTGATCTCTGAAGCTGAGCGCGCGGTTGCTTGCCCCCGCTGACCGGGGTCGGCAGGACGCTCGCCGGCAGGCGATCCCGTCGCAACGGGGTGAATTGCATGAGGCGGCAGATTTTGCGCGGCCTGCTGTTACTGGCAATCGCGGCCGTGCTGTACGTCGGACTAGCGATGGCTCGGGCCGAGGGTCTGATTCCACCTCCTGGCAGAAGTGGCCCTGCGCCCGCGCCGACTTCCACGGTCCATCAGCCGGTGACGCTCCAGCCGCACGCCGCCGCTACTCCGCCAGGCGCTCTCACCGCCAGCACGTCCCGAATCGCGGTGGGCGCGGCGAATCGTCGAAGGCCGGGTCCGATCGTCGATTCCACCGTCGCGAATCCGGACGGTACCGACGGCGTGGCGGTCGAGAATCTCACGGCCGGCGAAGAGCTCCTCCTGAACGCGGACGGGACTTCTTCCCGTCGGCGAGCCGGTCCAGGCCGGCGGTGATAGACGAAGTCTTCGGGCAGGTGAGCACGGGGACCCTGGTGCTCGCCGAGATCCTGACGATCCAGCCAGACGCTCTGGCCGAGGAGGGCGACGAGTCACTCGAGTCCCGGCGACCGGTTGACGGGTGGGGCAGGCGCTGGCGATGACGATCGATGCGAGCACTGACGTTGCCGCGGACGTGCTGGCGTACCGCTTGGGCGGGGGAGTGAATCTGCCCGGCGCTCCCGACGACGTCAGCGCGACTGATCGTTGCGATCGTCGTGGTACCGCGCGACCTCGATCAGATTCCCGTCCGGATCCCGAAAGTAGACCGACTCGATCGGGCCCGTGGCACCGACTCGGGACACCGGCCCCTCGACGATCGCGACTCCCGCCGCTCGTAGCTCCTCGACTACCCGTGGGATAGGGGTGCTCGTCACCAGGCAGATGTCCTGGGACCCCGGGAGTGGATGGACCGCCTTCGGATCGATCTCCCTTCCAGCCTGATGCAGGTTGATCTTCGATCGGCCGAAGGCCAGGGCCTCGCGGCCATCACCAAAGGTGACCACGTCCACCCCGAGGACGCGTCGATAGAACGCGCAGGTCGCGTCGAGGTCGCGCACGGTGAAAACGACGTGGTCGATTCTATCGAGAATCATGGGCAAGGTCCTCGTGATGGTCGGGGTACGGCTCGCACTCGTGCAGGCGGCAGAAGACTTCGCTTGGATCGCAGGCGGTCGTCTCGAGCTGCAGGGACGTGTGCGCAATGTGGAAGCGGTCGGCGAGCACCTGGTTGACCGCCGCGAGGATCGTGCACGCGCGGCTCACCGGCTGGTCCTGAACCAGCACGTGCGCGCTTGCCGCGCGCAGCGATGAGGACAGGCTCCAGAGGTGGAGGTCATGAACATCCAGGACGCCGGGGACCTGGGTCATCGCCGCGCGAACATTGCGCGCGTCGAGATCGGATGGTGTCGACTCGAGGAGGACGTGGACCGCGTCGGCGATGATGCCACGGCTCGTCCAGAGGATGAAGGCCGCGATCAGGACCGAGACGGCCGGGTCGAGCCAGTGCTGGCCGGTCAGGGCGATCAGGATCCCGGCGACGACCACGCCCGCCGCGGATGCCGCGTCTCCCGCCACGTGAACGAACGACGAGCGCACGTTCAGGTCGCGCTGGGCGGCCGCGTGGAGCCAGATCGCGATGCCGAGGTTGAGGGCCAGCGCGATCGCGGCGACGGCGATCATGATATCGGAGTGGACTGGCTCCGGCGAAACGAACCTCTGGTAGGCTTCGATCAGGATGCCGATGGCGATGACCACCAGAACCACCGCGTTGGCGAGCGCGGCCAGGATACCAGCGCGGTGCAGGCCAAAGGTGCGTTCGGCGGTAGAGGGTCGCCGGGCTAGCTCGAAGGCCCAGAGGCTGAGGACGAGGGCAAGGGTGTCAGTGAGGTTATGGCCGGCGTCGGAGAGAAGCGCCAGGCTGTGCGACAGGATGCCCGCGGCTCCCTCGACGACGACGAACAGCGCCGTCAGGGCGATGGCAGCCCGCAGGCGCGTCACGGTGGCGACTGCCAGCGGGCCGTGCACCCCCGGGCCGTGGTTGTGCCCCGCCATTCCCTCCTCCGACGGGTGCCGTGTGGTCTTGTCGATCGCCATGGGCAGACTGGACGCTGCGAAACGGCGACCGCAAGCCTCGGCGCTCTGCTGAAAGTCTACCATAGGCGATCCCCCCGTGGGTAAGCCCCCGGGAAGCTATCCATTCCGGATGAAGATTGATCGACGAGAAGCGGTCGCCACGCTTCACCTGGATACCGTCCACTCGGATTGCCACGCGCGGCCGTCGGTCTGACTGAGGCCCCGCGTGCTTCCCCCTTTTGGTATCCCCCATTCGGACTAGCCACGAACACTTAGACGGTTGGAGGATAACCGTCGGGAAGCGGAGAAATCCGCGCGCGATCAGGTCACGTTCCGACCAAGAAGGAGAAGCGGTTCCGCCGCGGCCGTGGTGGGCAAATTCCTCTACTCCGCGATGCCGAGGCCTGCGACCATGATGATGCTCCGGATGCGTAATTGCCGCGGCCGTCGCAGGAGTAGGATGCCTCCCTAGCGGATGACAGGCACTGCGGCTGTCGCGAAACATCGGGCGAACGGGGCAAGGAAACAGGTGTTCAGTAACAGCTAGTGCAGGGCAAGGGGAGCGATTGGGTTTCGCTTCCGTCGAAACATCCCCCTTGCGACGACCCTAGACGAGGTAAAGCATCTTTGAGGAGGACGAATGCTCTTACAGGCCAGTAGCCTACTAGATCGTGAAGATCCGCTCCCCAGCATCAGCCCCTTGACTGGGCAGCGTCCACGGGCTCCTGAGCCCGAGTCGGTTGAGGACGTTGGGATTGACTTCGAACGATTGGCGGATCTGGCACTCAAGACATTTCTCGTCGCGGGTCGCCTCTCCGTCGGAGATCTAGCGGACCGCATGGCTCTGCCCGCCTTCATCGCCCAGGAAATCCTCGATCACCTGCGTCGGTCGAAGCTGCTCGACAGCGTCGCCGGTCTCGATCCGCACGCGCGCGTGCAGCAGTACGCCCTGACCGAGACTGGCAGCGACAAGGCGTACGCCTTGCTGCAACGGAATCGCTACACGGGGCCGACGCCCGTACCACTGGCGACCTACTGCGATATCATCCGACGCACAGCGCGTCAGACAACGCACGTCAGCTACGCGACACTCGAGAAGGCGTTTTCGAATCTCGTTGTCTCTCGCGATCTCATCATGCACGTCGGTCCGGCTATCGAATCCGGACGCTCCCTCTTCCTGTACGGTGCGCCCGGTAACGGCAAGACGACCATCGCCGAAGCGATTGGAAATGGCTGCGGTGGCGAAACGCTTGTCCCATACGCGATCGAGGCGAAGGGTGAGATCATTCGGGTCTTCGACGCCGCCGTTCACCAGATCGTCCCGGACGACGATGAGGCCGATGCAGACGATCTACTGGCGATGCTCCTGCCCAACCGCGCTCAGCGTGGGGATCGACGCTGGGCCCGGATCCGACGTCCCCTGCTGGTCGCGGGTGGCGAGCTGACACTGGACCAGCTCGAGCTGAGCTACAGCCCGAGCACGGGCGTTCACCAGGCCCCGTATCAGCTGAAGGCGAACGGGGGAACGTTCTTGATCGATGACTTCGGACGCCAGCGAATCCGGCCGGACGACCTCTTGAACCGATGGATCGTGCCGCTCGAGAAGGGTTACGATTACCTTCATCTGGCTTCAGGCGACGTCATCGAGATACCATTCGAAGCGTTCGTGATTTTCTCGACCAATCTAAAGCCACGAGATCTCGTGGACGAGGCTTTTCTCCGGCGAATCCAATATACGATCGAGATGGCCGATCCCAGCCCGGAGCAGTTCCGCGAGATTTTCCGGCGCTGCTGCGTCGCGAGAGGATTGCACTACGATGACAGTATCGCTGGGTACGTGATCGATCGCTATTACCGGTCCACGAGGCGGCCGATGCGTAGCTGCCATCCGCGCGATATCGTCAAGCGTATCTGTGACCTGGCGAGCTTCCAGGAGCGGGAGCCGGTCCTGACGCGCGAGACCGTCGACTGGGCTTGTGACGGCTATTTCCGTCTTCAGGAGTAGTCTTCTCTCTGGGCGAAGCCGGTCACCCGGCGCCCATCTCCCAATGAGGACTCCGTCAAATGGGTGTGGTCGGTCTTGGTCAGGAAGCGTGGCTGGACACGCGGACATCTAGTTACGAATGAAGGGGGGAGAACGGTTCTTTCTTGGCAGCACGGTTGCAATCGCCGCCTACGCGGCCGGCGGTGCCGGGTGAGCAGTACCTGGCAGGCAAGAAATTTTACGGTATGCACGTGGGGAGAGTAGCGAAGTGAAGAACATATCTCGAGCAATGCGGCGGTCATCCTGGGATCATCCGTGGACCAAACAGGCACGAACATCCTCAGCAGCAGAGCCGACAGATGTATTCTCCGCGCTCGTCTGTCTCGGTGCAGGCGTCCTGGGAGCAACCGTCCTCACTCTTTTTAGTGGGACGTTGACCTACAGCGAGGGAACACTGGCCGTTCGTGATGAACGCGCGTTGGCGATGGCGGCTGTCGTTGGAGTGATTGGCATAATCCTGATGTGGTTTTTCAAGGCGAAACTGCTGGAGGAGGTAGAGGATGGAACACCGCTATTGTTGTTTCTCAGCAATAGCGGTGTTCCCTCGCGTTATCCCAACCGTCCAATCCGCTTTGGTTCACCCGAGGTGCACCTGTTGCGGCAGCTTGCCGGCGCACGACGATCGTCGGTGAATCCGGCGTGGGGAGCACGTTCCGCCGACCAACCGCGTCGGTTGTCTTGGTAGCTCCGGCAGCCATACCAGGCAGCCGATAGCCTACCGCGGGCTCGGCGATCATCTCGGCCAAGCCGTGTCCAGTTTCCTGCCAACTCGTGGTTAGAGTGTCATTAGCGACACAGAAATCGGCGGCGCAGATCGAGACGGAAGCTGGGGGCCAAAGATAGAATGCTGCCGATGTCATACTGTTCCGAGACGACGACTGGTGCATTGTCATCCCGAGCGGGATCGGCTGGCGGGTACTTCGCGGGCGGAGAGGATTGCTGCGCCGGTTCAGAGACTCCCAGGGGACCCGCGGCCGGCTGGTCTCGAGATGACAGTCACTAGCAGTCGGTGAGTCTTCGTCGCGAAATGGGTGTCCGTTTCGACGAAAGGTGTCACCGAGAAGCGTCGCATCGAAGGAGAGAGTGTCGGTGAAGCTGGTCAGTTCGTTGTGGCCGCAAGACGTTCCCGGACGTGCCACTGTCGTCGTCTTTCTCGCCCTGCCGATCCTATTCGCGATTCTGACCGCCATCGGCTGGCAGAATCCCGTGCCAGTTCGAGTTCCTTCCTTCGTCGTGGGCGGCTGGCTGATTGTCCTGGCAGCGCTGCTGGCGGTACCGAGCCCGGCGCGCATCTCTCCGCCGCGGCTGGTGAGCCTCGGCATGGTCCTGGCGGGCGCCGGCTGGATCGCCATCGGCATCGCCTCGACCCGGTCAGACCTCGCGTCGTTCATCCTGCTCGAGCTCGGCGGCATTATCCTGTCGGTCATTGGGCTTGCCCTGGTGGGCTCCACCGTACTCGGAGCGCTCTCCGGATCGCGAAGCTGACCACCTGCTGAGTCACGCAAGCTGCCCTGGGCAGACTCGCCCGCGGGCAGGGCTGGTCGCGACGACCAGGCATATTCCCAGGTCGGCGGGCTCTTTCTCACGTCGAGCAAAGCACCCTGGGTAGCCCCGGGCTCCGATGTCCGGTCCCCAACCCTCAGATCCGCAACGCGATGACCGGTACCAGCATTTCGACGTCTGACCAGCCACCATGCCCCCCGCGAATGGGGATCGCCTGCTCCTTCTCCGAGAACGACCAGAGAAGCTGGCGGGCTCCCCGTGGGACGGCCAGCAGGTCGCCGGTGCGCAACCGAAACTCGGGATCCTTCGGCTGACCGCCGAAGAGGCCGGTCGCCCAGACATCGGCCATCGAGGCAACCTCGGCAAACGCCGACAGGCGCTCGACGACGTTTCTCTCTGCCCGTGGCCGGACTCTGAGGTATCGCCCGCACCGCTCGCCGATCGGCGGCGACACCAGCCAGGCGACCAGATCCGGGTCCCGGTCGAGGGCAAGCGCTTCGGCCGGGTCGAGGTCGCGCTGCCCGTGATCGGCGGTCAGCAGCAGGGCCGTCTTACCCGTGCGCGGGAGGCGCGCCACCAGTCGCGCCATCGTCAGGTCGATCGCCGCGGCCTCGTCCGCGGCGTGCTGGCTCGACGGTCCGTAGACGTGGCAGACGGTATCGTAGCCGGGCCAGTAGGCGACGACGTAGCGCTTCCCCGAACCGTCAAGGGCGTCCGCGACCACGCTTGGGAGGGAGGTGGCGGTTTCGTACGGGACAATCTCGGCGCCTTCGAAGTGCCACTGGCTCAGGAGCGAGCCCGCGATGCTACCTGGAATCACCGCGCGGCAGGTCACGCCCAGCGGCGCGAGCCGCGTGTAGATCGACGGGACCGTCATGAGACGCCGCGGATGGGCGAGCGGCTTCCCGCGCACGAGGTTGACGAGGTGGATCATCTCTGCCACGGCCTTCTCTTCGGCCAGCCACGTCGTAAATCCCAGAAAGCCGTGCTCGCACGGGGCGCAGCCGGTGTGGAAGGTGGTCAGAGCGGTCGCCGTCGTCGGCGGGAAGGTCGACGTGGCAATCGCCGTGGTCGCCTCTCCACGACGGAGCATGCTGGCGATGGACGGGAGATCGCCGAACGCGAGATGGCGCTCGAACTGCCGGTAGCCCAGCGCATCGATAATCACCAGCACGACCGCCTCGGCGCCGGTCAGCGGGAGGTGCATCGTCGGTGGCGGGTGACCGGTGTCCAGCCCGAAGTGCGCGGCGATCCCCGCGACAAGATTCACGATGCTGCCGCCGCTGTAGTCGGGATCCACGCGCGGCGACCGGTCCGGATCGTCGACATCTGGTCCCGCCGCCGCGGAGGCGATCGACGGATACCAGGTCGCGTCGACTCCCGGTCGGCGGCGCCCGCCCCCAGCGGTCATCTCGGCCGCTGCGCGCGTCGTGCGGACCCCGTCCACGGGGCACTCTGCCGGATGGTCAACCGACGATCGGTCGCCACGGTCTCCCTGTCGGCGGCGCTCACACTGGCACACCATTTTCGTTCTGACTGCGCACGAGTATACTCGACCGGAGAAATGACGCCCTCATTCGGGCCACGGAGCAAAGCGCGCGTGGACATATCCGAGAGCAAGCCCCGGCTTATCACGGCTGCTGCCGAACCCGCGGCAGCCCCGGATCGCAAGCGACGAGCCTATCTCGCGGACGCGGGGCTCGTCGGGATCACGGTGATCTGGGGAAGCACCTTCGTCGTCATCAAGGACGCACTCGGCGGAGTTGGTCCGTTCGAGTTCGTCGCGCTGCGGTTCGCCATCGCCTTCGTCGCGCTCGCGGTCATCTTCCATCGGCGGCTCATGCGACTTGGTCCGGCTGGCGTGCGGGCTGGTCTGATCATCGGATTGTTTCTGTTCGCCGGTTACGCGCTTCAGACGGCGGGGCTCCGGCTCACCACCGCGTCGATGTCCGCCTTCATCACCGGTCTATGCGTGGTGATGGTCCCGATTGTCGCTTTCCTCGCCCTCCGGCAGCGCATTGGCGGCGGAGCAATCGTCGCGGTGCTGCTCGCGCCGATCGGCCTCTGGCTGCTCACGAACGGGCAGCAGACGTCGTTCGGAGCTGGCGAGCTACTGACCCTTGCCTGTGCTGCCGCGTTCGCGGCGCACATTACCTCGATCAGCGCGTACGCGGCGCGCTACGATGCAATTGGTCTGGCCATCATCCAGGTCGGGGTGGTCGCGGTGCTGGCCACGGCGGCGACGCTGGGATTCGAGCGTCCGCTGATCCTTCCCGACCAGGCGGTCTGGTTCTCGGTGCTCTACACCGGCCTGCTGGGCAGTGCGCTCGTCCTCGGCGTCCAGACGCGCATCCAGCAGTATACGACCGCGACGCACGCGGCGCTGGTCTTCAGCCTCGAGCCGGTCTTCGCGGCCCTGTTCGCCTACCTCGTCGCGCACGAGACGTTGCACGGCACCGGATTGATCGGCGCTGCTCTCCTCGTCGGGGCGATGGTCATTGCCGAGATCCGACGCTGACGCGAGAATGCCAGGTCCGCCTCGCGGGCCCCGTACCTGGACTCGGCGATGCGCTCGGCTCGGTGCCTCGCTTGAGCGACCAGGCAGATCGTGCTACACTGCGCCCAGGTATGACGATGGCTGACAGCAACCAGAACGCGAACATCGGGGGCAGTCTCGCGGGTATCGTCGCCGACCTGCGACGCAATGGGCTGCGTTTGACGCCGCAGCGGCTGATGATTCTCGAGGTGCTCGAGGGGTCCAGCGGGCACATCGCTCCGGAGGACGTGTATCAGCAGGTGCACGCACGCTACCCGATGATCAACCGCTCGACGGTCTACCGAACGCTGGACGTGCTCGAAGAGCTAGGGATGATCCGCCACGGCCACGTGGCCGACGGGGCCGCGCGCTACCACCTCGCCCGCGACGTTCATCACCTGCACCTGGTCTGCCATCGCTGTGGCGGCGCGCTGGAGGTCGCCGATCTGTCGATCGGCGAGTGCTTCTCTCGAACCCTGGAGGAGCAGTTCGGCTTCCGCGCGGACCTCACGCACTTCCCCATCTCCGGTCTCTGCCGCGAGTGCGCCAGGACGCCGACGCCGCCCCCGGCGAGCAGAACGTCGTCGTAACGTCGCACCTCGCCGGAGGCATCGTCCTGAGCGACGGTCAGCGGGCGAGGGGTCCGAGGCTCGCCGGAGATACGTCGTGGCCTCACGCCCCGGGATGACCGACCGCGATCGCTGGATCAGTCCCTCGGCTTGCGCGCTCGAACGAACGCGCTCATAAACGCGCGATTCAGCCGCTCGCGCTCGACCGGGTCCTGGGATGCCAGCCAGGTGTCGAGACCCGCGTCGCCCGCATCCGCCAGCGCGTAGTGGCGCGTTGGCTCGATCGCGACGTCGACGAAGCCCGCGCGGGTGAGCAGGTCCCGGTAATCGGCACGGTCCAGCGCGCCGGCGATGCAGCCAACCCAGAGCTCGACCCGGCGGCGGATCTCCTCCGGGACCGGTCCATCCACGACGACGTCCGAAACGGCGAATCGTCCGCCTGGCTTGAGCACGCGGAAGGCCTCCCGGAGCACCTTCTCTTTGTCCGTCGAGAGGTTGATCACGCAGTTGGAGATGATCACGTCGACCGAGCTGTCGGGAAGCGGAATGTGCTCGATCTCGCCTTTTAGAAACTCGACGTTGGACACACCGGCGGTGGCGGCGTTCTTCCGTGCCAGCTCCAGCATCTCGTCGGTCATATCGAGCCCGTAGGCCCTGCCGCTCGGACCAACCCGACGGGCCGAGAGCAGAACGTCGATCCCTCCGCCCGAGCCAAGGTCGAGCACGGTCTCCCCCGGCCGCAGGTCGGCGAGGGCGGTTGGATTCCCGCAGCCCAGCGACGCGGCAACCGCGCTCTCCGGCAGCGCGGCGAGCTCATCCGGGCTGTAGAGATTGCCGGTGATCGGATCGCAGCAGCAGCTGCCATCGGCTCGGTCTGCAGCGCGTGGCTGGCTCGCGTCGGCTGCCGCGCCCGGAGCGGCGCAGTCACCGCCGCAGCACGCGGCACGCGTGCCTCCCGTCGATCGCAGCACCTGAAGCGCCGCATCTGCATACCTCTGCCGCACGGCCTCGCGCGTTGAATCCTGGTCAGTCACGAAACACCTCCAGACGGTGGTAGACCGTCGACGAAGCCCACCAGATCCGCAAGACGCTGGCGATTGACGCGATAGTAGATCCAGGGACCGTGACGGTCGGTCGTTACCAGATCGGCGTCCCGCAGCACCTTGAGGTGGTACGAGATCGTCGGCTGCGAGAGATTGAACGCGGCCTCGACCTCGCACGCGCACAGGGGCGCGTCGTGCTCGGCGAGCAGTCGAATGATCTGCACGCGCGTCGCGTCGCCGAGGGCCCTGAACAGCTGCGCGTACTCCTCGGCGCGCTCGCGTGGCAGCGGCAAACGCGGCGGCGCACAGCACGCGGGATTCAGAATCTCCAGACGACGGAACACTTTCATCGCCGGCCTCCTCGCGCGCCATTCTCTCACTTATATCGATAAATGTCAATATATTCGCGCGGCACGTCGTGGTGCGGGCTGATCCCAGGTGGTCTTCGCACCGGAGTAGCTCTCGGGAAGATGGCCCGCGGGCTGTCTCCCTCACACTCACATCACTCGCCTGGCCCCGCCCTATTGCGGACGCCCGTCGAACGGCGTACAGTCGAGAGGGAGGGGTCCAGACCTCGGGCGCCGCGGCAAGGGAGGGACCCGGAGCCGCGGAGACGAGGGACGATCGTAGGCGACAGGCCGCCGGCCCGCGAAGAGACCCCGCGGAGTCTCGCCGATTTTGGGCCCGGCTTCAGATAACGTCCAGGGGAGGTGATGGCAGCCCGCGAGCTCGTGTTTGATCCGACCAGGAGACGGCGAGAAGTATCAGAGAGAGGAGAAGAACGTGCAAGGATTCAAGCAATTCCTCCTGAGAGGAAATGTCATCGACCTGGCGGTGGCGGTCGTTGTCGGCGCGGCGTTCGGCACCGTGGTGAGCGCGTTCGTGAAGGACCTGCTGACCCCCCTGATTGCTGCCATCGGGGGCCAGCCCGACTTCTCCGGCCTGTATTTCACGGTCAACAATAGCAAGTTCCTGTATGGCGATTTCATCAACGCGGTGCTGTCGTTCGTCATCATCTCCGCGGTCGTGTACTTCCTGGTGGTGCTGCCGATGAACACACTGATCGCCAGGGCGCGGAAGGCGCCGCCGGTCGACCCGATGACTCGTCGCTGCCCGGAGTGCCTGAGCGAGATTCCGATTGGTGCCCGACGCTGCGCCTACTGTACGTCGGAGATCCAGCCCGGTCTGGCCTAGGCGCGCCGACATCCCCGGGCTGGTCCTGACGATCTGGAGCAGCGCGCCCCGCCGACGCACCGAGCCGTGTCCGAGGAGCGACGCGGCCCGGGGACGCCTTGCCGCCGATCGAGCAGCAGCGGCAGGCAACGACGGATGAGTGACGCTCGATCCGCGCTATCGCGTCATCACTCATCCCGGTCCGCGTGCCGAAGCAGATCCTACCAGCCCGGCACTCGGAGAAAGTCGGTCCGCGAACGAATCGCCTGCTCGACGCGATCTGCCGTCGTCTGGAGGCTGGATGCAGTGGCGTCGTTCCAGTCGGCGGGAGTCAGGCGTTGCACCGCATCGCGTAGCTCGTGGCAGGGAGCGACGAGATTGTAGTCCTGCTGGAGCAGCTGGGAGAGCAGCGCGCGCTCGCCGCGAAAGTGCTCCCAGACGCGGTCCTGCGTGGGAACCGCCATCGAGCGAATGCGTGTCGCGAGGTCTTCGAGCCGTTCCATGAGCTGCGCCATCTCCCGAAGCTGCGCCAGCCGCTCGGGTGGAGGGCTCGGGTTCTCACGCGTCGGCGGCGGGATGAAGCGCTTCTGGAAGGCCGTGCGCAGTCCCCGGAGGGTGGTCGCGCCCTCGGAGAGCATCTCCGCTGCCTTCTCCCGCACGAGCAGATCGTCGGCCCGCAGGCGATTCTTGTTCTCGTACAGATTGTAGCCGTAGGCCGTGAGCAGATTGGTCAGCGTGTGCTTGATCGGATCGATCACGTGTCGCGACCTCCGTCCGGGGACTGGGAAGCTGTGCCCGCGCGGCCACCGTGGCCCGTGCCGATCGAGAGACTGGGAAGCGCCCCGCTGATCTGGAACGGCTCCCCGACGGCCATGTTCGGCGCGGAGAGGACGCCGTGCTCGGCCATGATCATCGCCGTGTAGTAGCGGACGGCATCAAGCTCGCTCAGCCCGAACGCCTTGAGCGCAATCAGACCGCGCATGCGCTCGTCTCCCGGGAAGACTAGGACCTTGACCATGTCGAGCGTGATTCCGTAGATGGCCAGAAAGTCCTGAAGATGCTCGTGCACGATGTCGGTCAGCTCGTGGATCTTCTCGTTCACCTGCTCGAGCGGGGTCACCTGGACGACCTGATTGATGGCCTGCTCGACGACCGGCCCGGCATAGGCGTTGACGTCGCTGGTCGTGAGCACGTGCCCGCGATAGGGCATGTGCTGAACGAGCTTGACCGCGTCCTCCTTGGTGCTCACGTGAATGTAGTAGTCGACGTCATACTTCATCACCGCGAGCTCGCGCGAGAGCGCCGTGCCGGAGGTTTTGAGAACGAGCTTCGCGCGATTGATGTAGAGCGCCTCGTACTGCCACGGGCTCTGCCCGCCGTAAAATGCTTGCTGAAACGCGCCGAACAGGACTTTCTGCGGCGTCTCGACCGGATACTGGCCGGTCTCGTAAACGTTGATGATGGCGCCGCGCGACTTGAGGACGCAGAAGTGGTTGCTCTCGACGGTGAGGAGGGACTGATTCATGATGTCGTTGTTCGGATAATGCCAGAGCAGAATATCCGGGCCGATGACCTCCTCGCCGTTCGCGGTCAGAGTCGAGATGACGTTTCGAAATGCCACGCGCAGATACCTCCGTCGTGTAGATTCGGTGACGTATCGTACATCATCGGACCCGAAATAGATAGGGGACCATCGGGGGAGCAGGAGAGGGGAACGTCCGTCGTCCCACTTCTGAATACGTCCGGATGCGCAGCCCGGGGCACGTCGCGAGCCGGGCTGCCGCGACGGCTACCCGACGTCCCCGGGTGACGACGAGAGATCTCCGGAGATCGCGCGGCGGCTCTGAAACGCCTCACGCCTCCGCGCCGGTCGCCCCGGCCCCGACGACGATTGCGCCGCCCAGGCTCTCGCCCTTCCAGTCCGGGCGGTAATACGCGTAGACCTGCGAGCGCACCGCCTGGGCCCGGACCGGATAGAGCGCCCGAGCCTGGAAGGTGATCGTGAGCTGCTCCCCCGGCTGCATATCGTCGAGGTAGAGAATCACCTTGCGTCCGGCGAGGTCCCAGCGCTTCAGCTTCGGCAGCGCCTTGACCGCCGCTGCAAGCGTCTCTCCAACCGGCTCGAAGCCGGTTGGAACGGCGACGTCGAGCACGACCATTCCAGCGGCGAGCGGCTCCGGCGGGGTAAACTTGATCCGCGCCGTGACCGTGATCAGATCGTTGACGTCGACCCGATCGGTTCCGTAGCTCACGTCGATCTGGAAGGCCGACCGTTCCGCGGGCTCGGCGTCTGGCAGATTGTACCGACGGACCGCCTGGGCCAGCACGTCACCCTTGCCGCGCGCCTCGATCGTCACCGCCTGGCCGACCGGCACCTCGACGATCTGGAGCACGTCGGCGTTGTCCGCGGTGATGCGAGCATTCTTCGTCCACGCCCCCGCCCGGAGCGAAACGGTCGCGTCGGTATCGAAGCGACTGGAGATGGCAGAGGTGGTCAAGGCCTGCAGCGCGACGACCGTGTCCTGGGTCGAGCCGAAGCCGCCGCGTGCATTACGCTGGCCGACAAGCCAGCGAATGGCCTGGCTGGCGTTCTCTTTATCGCCGAATGCGAGGAGCGCCAGTGCCGCGTAGCCCGTTGTCTCGATCGCCGCGCTGTGGATCGGCGTGGGAAGCGGGGCTGGAACGATCGGAGGCGGAGGCGCGGCCACGCCTGCCGGAAACGGCGGCGCCTCGGGAATGGCGACCGGCGGCGACGGCTCGACCGGAAGCGGACGCACCTCGTCGCCCCACCACAGACCATTGTCGGTCCGGTGGGCCATCCGCATCAGTCTGTCGTGTGCTGTCTGCGCCTGTCCGCTCTTCGCGAGCGCGAGCGCGTACGCCGTGGTCGCGAGCGAGTAGGCGTCGCCGATCTGATCGACCGTACCTTCGAGGAACTGGATCGCGCGGGCGGCAGCAGTATCCTCCCCGGCCTCGTGGAGCGCGAGAGCGACGTAGGCGGTCAGCGAAATCTTCCCCTTGATGCCGCCGAGCAGGTCCTGGTGGTGCAGGAAGCCGAATGGATCGAACGAGCCGTCGACGTTCTGGCGCTGGAGAATCCAGGTCCTGGCAGCCGAGAGAACGGCGTCGTCAACGTAGATCAGGTCGCGCGCCTGGGCGAACGTCTTCAGGACGAACGCGGTCAGGAAGAGGCTGCCCTGCGGGTCGTTCTCGCCAAATGCCGAGAAGCTGCCGTCGGAACGACGGTAGGTCAGCTCACGCTGGTAGCCGGTCAGCATCAGGAGCTCGGCCTTCGCCATCACCTCGGTCTTGAGCTGATTGGTCGCCTTGAGGTACCGCGAGATGAACACGTCGGGAGCGAAGTTGATCATGTTCTGCTCGCCGCAGCCGAAGGGCATCTGCAGCAATCCGTCCAGTCCCTGGATGGTCTGGCTCAGGATGTTTCCCGTCAGGGTCACGAAGGCGCGCGGGGAGCCGGACACGGCGCTCGCGGGCACGGCCAGATCGAGCGTCCTGGCCGCACCCGGTGAGAGGACGACGTTCTCCACCAGCTCGCGGGGGACGCCTTCTGGCTCGACGAGCAGATCCCTGACGATTGCGTCCGCGGACGTCTGGCCGCGGGCGGTTACCTTCAGCGAGGCGGTGCCCAGGGCCCGGGGACGAATCGTGAACGACGCGCTGCCGACGCCGTTCGGCTCGACCGCGACCGTCTTCGACTTCGCGTCGATCAGGTCGAACCAGCCGGCTGGCTCGAGGTCGACGACGAACTGCTGTGCAGTCGGCTGGTAGTTATAGAGCGCGACCCGGACCGGAAGCTCTTCCCCGCGAATCGCGGAGTAGGGCAGGTCGACGGTGACGAAGAACGGCTGGAACACGCGGACCTGAGCTTCTCCGATGCCGAGGCCCTTATCCTTCGAGAGGGCGACGGCGCGCAGCATCCAGGTCGTGATGCTGTCCGGCGCGGTGACCTGTCTGGTCGCGCGCCCGGTCGCGTCGGTGGAAAAGTCGTCCCAGATCCACGTCTCCGGGAAGTACTGCCGAACGCGCTGGACCTCCGCGAGGCCGGCGTCGGACGTGGATTGGTTCGCGGTGTCGCGCGCGGCTTCGGCGGCTGCGTGTGTCATCGTCGGCATGGCGGCTGCTTTCATCGCCGGCGCCAGACCGGCTACCGCGTTGAGTACCATTCTCACTGGCTGAAGCTGCTTGTTGTCGGGAACCTGACGATTCGTGAGGACGACGACGCCCGCGTTGTCGAAGATCGCCTTCGCGCCCGGGAGGGTGATCTCTCCGAATGGGCTGATCAGCTGCGCCTCGTGCAGCTCGACCTGCGGCTTCAGGTACAGCCGTTCGAGCGCGTCGAAGACCTGCTGGAGGTTCAGGCGGTTCTCGGCGAGGATGAAGACGGACTTATCCACCGCCACCAGGCCGACCCGCGCCGGCCCCTCGGTCTGAACCGCGACGTTCAAGGCGTCGCCCGGCTTCACCTCCGGCTGATCGACGGAGAGTGCGACGTTTTGCGGGTAGTCGCCCTCGACCTTGAACGGGAGATAGTCGGCCGCGATCTCGCCGTTCGGCAGGATCTGGTAGACCAGGAGCCGCGCCTCCGGAGCCATCGACGGCGTGAGGGTGATCGAGATGTCCGAGGTCGGAGAGAAGGCGGAGAAGGCGACCTGGCCACGCGCGACGACCTCGTAGTAGAAGCTCGACGCGGCGCGGTTCGAGGCGACTGTGAAGTGCGCGGTGTCGCCAACCTTGAGCGTGCCTTGCGTCGCCTGCTCGACGTGGATGAAGCTGCCGCTCGGCGAGTAGCCGGCGCGCACCGTCGCGGTCGCCGTCGATGCATCCCGTGCCGACGCCGTGACCGACAGCATCGCGGCAGCGTCTGGCGGGGTGACTTTGAGCATCGCCAGGCCGCTCTTCGTCTGGAGGTTCCTGGTTTCTGTCTTGAGCTGCTGGAAGCTGCTGCCCTGGTAGCTGAGATCGAGCTGGATCGTCACGTCGACCGGCTTCTTATCCGGCGTTTCGGCGACGACGAGCAGCGACATCGGAAGGGACGGCTTGAACGTGGTGCTCTCTGGGATGATCCGCAGGGTGATCGGCGCAGCCGCGATCGTCACGAGCTGACTCGTGTGCTCCTCGTAGCCGGTCGACTGCTCGCGCACGGTGACGTCCAGGCGAACGTTGGACATTCCGCCAGAAGCGGGTGATCCCGCCGCGTAGCGGACCGGGGGGATCTCGAAGTCGAGCTTGCCGCGGAGCGATCGCTTCACCTGGGCGTACGGCTGCCAGGTCCCGACGTAGCGCAGCGCGCTGATCTCGACCTCGCCCGCGACCGGCTTGCCGTAGCTGTAGGTTGCCTCGACGCTGCCTTTGATCGGGTCGCTCACCAGTGCCCAGTCGCGCGCGAGATCGACCTTCACCTCGTACTTGGGCAGGACGTACTCTTCGACGCGGACGTCGAGCTGCGCGGTACGCTTGCCAACCGTCGCGGTCGCCTTCCAGACGCCGAGATTCGGCTCGGCAGAAAGGGGCAGATCGACGGTCGCCATGCCGAGATCGCCAATCTGGACGACCGTTCGGAAGACCTTGATCCCCCTGGCGTCCATCACCTCGAGCGTCGCATCGCCAGCCGCGGGCAGCAGAGACGGCGCGAGGGCGAGAAGACGAAAGTGAATCGTCTGCCCCGGCTTGTAGATTGGTTTGTCGCTCTCGAGGAAGACCAGCGTGCCGCCTTCGACCTGGATCGTTGTCTGATCTTCGAAGCCGGCGGCGTGCACCTTGAGATCGTACTGGCCCGCGGCGAGATTCGGCACCGGAAGCGCCACCGTCCCGTGGCCACGAATCGACGCGGAGCTGCTCGCCGCCACCTGGCCATTCCTCTCGAGCGAGATTGTCACGGGTCCGCTGGAGGGCTGGTCCCCGCGAAACAGCGAGAACGAGATTGGCTCCGTCTGGCCCGTGTGTAGAACCTTTGGTGCGATTACCACGTACCCATCGGCTGGCTGACCCACCAGAACCTCCGTCGTCGCTGGAGCTGCGGTCGGAGAGCGGCCCGGCAGCGGCACCTCGCCTGTCCGGGTGGGACGGCGCAGATCGAACCGCGTCGGCCCAGAGCAGGCGGCGAGAGACAGACCGGTCGCGCCGACCGTGAGAAAGACTCGTCGCGAAATGCGCTGCATGGGTGACGTCCTCCTGCGAAAGCTCGCATTCAAGGAACGTCGCCCACTGGCAAAATGTTCCCGGGTGTCGGCGATCGCGGTCCGATCGTCGGAGCGGCGCAGCGCGCGCTAAGACCCGCCTGGCCGAGGGGTCGTTCCGTGGCCGCGACCCAACGGTATCAGCCCGCGCCCAATGGCGCGCTACGCGAACTCGTCTCCCCACTCGACCTTCCGGGCACGGCGAAACGCCTCGCGATCCCTCCGGGTGACGACCGCCGTTTCGAGCCCGGCGGGAGTGCAGAGCGCGAGCTGGATGCGTCCCGGTCGACTGATCGGGTGACGGATCACGCGGTTCGGGGCCCGCGGGGTGGGGGCGCGCGACACGGCCAGGTAGGAGAACTTCTCGTCTTCGTAGCCCAGCTCGGCTGCTTTGAGCAGACGATGCGATCTACTTCGGGGCAGCCGAACGGCAAAGTGGCACCAGTCGCTATTGGCCATGGGGCAGGGCCCCTCGTGCGGGCAGGGAGCGGTCACGAAGCCGCCAGCGCCGAGCAGGCGGGTCCGGGCCCGATTGATTCGATCGAAACCGGCCGGGGTTCCTGGTTCGACGATGACCAGTGTGCCCGCGGTCGCTGCCCAGGCACGATCGACGATCGCCTCGGTGGCAGGTGAGGCGATGTCCGCGAGGGCGTAGGAGAGGAGCACGAGGTCGTGGGGTGGCAGGGCAAGCGGCGCGGTCAGATCGTCGCGCACCCAGCGCACGGACGCCCGGGCCGCGTCCGGGGCAGCGCATAGCAGCTCGCGTCCGAGTGCAATCATCTCGGGATCGGCCTCGACGGCGTCGATCTGCTCGACCGAGTCCCACACCTCGCGAGCTGCCCACGCTCCTCCCCCTGGCCCGGCGCCGAGATCGAGGAGCGTCCGTGGCTGCCAGTCTGGTCGTTCACGCCGGACCTGGAGCAGCGCGGCAACTGTCGCGGCGAACGTCGCCGGCAGACGGACGGCGACGTAGGCGAGCGCCGCCAGTCGCGTGTAGGGAACCGAGTGTCCGCGCGGGGCCTCGGCGTGGTAGCGCGCGCTCAGGTCCGCGACGGCCCGCGCGAGATCAGGCGGCGCGACCGATTCGCAGCACCGGTCGATCGCCTCGCGAAGCTCCCAGGGCAGATCCACCGTCATCGACGTCGCTCCCGGGGACGTTGCGCGGCTGGCACCTTCACACCACGCCACGCTCGGGGAATGGGAACCACCCGCGCACGACGGTCCGCGCGGCTCGGTGCCATCTGGACTCTCCTGGCGTCGAGCGGATCGACGCCGTCGGGGTCGGTCAGACTTTTAGCGGTTCGATCGTGCTCGGCCACGGCAGGTCGCTATCTGGTGACTCGGGGTGCCAGTGCGCATTGTCCTGGTTCATTATACGGATCGTGATACGGGTCGTGCCTCTCGTTCGACACGACCCGCGGAGTGGTCGCGGACGGGGAGCGGCGGGGTGGTTCTGATGGTGACGACCGGGCCAGCTTCCCCGAAGCGATTCCGGGATACCGCCCTGGCGAAGCTACGAGCGGCGCGGAGCGAGCGAAAAATGCGTGTGCACGGCAACCCAGCGGTCATCCTTCCGAGCCAGCGTCACCGTCGCACGGCCGGGTCGGGGGAAGAGCGTCCCATCTGACGCTATCCCGCGCGAGTCCCAGAGTACGATGGCCACCAGGTGATGCTCGTCCCCGGTGCAGTGCAGCTCATCGAGACGGAAGGTGAACTCTCGGATGTTCGGCCAGACGTGGCGCCACTGATCGCGCTCGAGGGCGTCGCGGCCCGTGACAATGTTCGCGTGCGTGCCGAACGAGACGACGTTCTCGTCGAAGAGTGAACGCGCCCGCGGGTAGTCGACCGCGCGAACACACTCCTGGAGCTCGGTCAGCCAGCGCTGGGCGACGCTGGCGAGTGGATGATCTCTCACCTCTGCAGCCTGCCGTGTGGATCGGAAAGTCGGAATCGCGAAGATCTTACCGGTTCGACGGCGATTCGGACAAGATCTATGCGGTCGTGGGGAAAGGGCCGGAGCGACCTGCCTCCCGCGCCGCGGGAGGCAGGTCAGTGTTTCAGGCGAGTCGGCTTGCGCGCGCGGCCTCTAATGGTGTGTCAAGCAGAAATTGATGGGTCGACGCATTTGGGAAAATTGGCCCGCAGGGCCAATTTTCCCAAATTGCTACCCCTCATATCTCCGTTGGCGGGGTACTACTCCTTCGACACGCCGTCGATTCCGGGAGGAGCGATCGAGGGAAGGCCGGTGGCCGCGGCCATCTTCGAGACCTTATCCGAAACCATGACCTGGTCGACGATGCCGTAGGCAACCGCCTGGGTGGCATTCATGTAGAAGTCTCGGTCGGTGTCGCGGGCGATGCGCTCCGGGTCCTGGCCGGTGTGCTTGGAGAGGATGTCGTTGAGTCGTGCGCGGAGGCGCAGGACCTCACGCGCCTGGATCTCCATGTCGGTCGCCTGCCCCTGCATGCCTCGCGGGGCCAGTGGCTGATGGAGGTGGATAGTCGAGTTCGGCAGGGCGTAGCGCTTCCCCTTGGTGCCCGCGGCCAGGATGATCGTGCCGAAGCTCGCGGCGAGCCCGACACAGATGGTCGAGACCGGCGCGCGCAGCAGCTGCATCGTATCGTAGATCGCCAGGCCGGAGTAGATCTCGCCGCCGGGGGAGTTGACGTAGACGTTGATATCCTTCTCGGGATCCTCGCGATCGAGATAGAGGAGCTGTGCGACGACCAGGTTGGCCACCTGCTGATCGATCGGCATGCCGACGAAAACGATGCGCTCGCGCAGGAGCAGTGAGTAGATGTCGAAGGCGCGCTCGACGCGCCCGGTGTTTTCGATGACCGTCGGGATGATTGCCCGCGGCCCAGAGAGAGCAGACATGAGTGATGCCTCCGATGATGTGCCCAGATTATACCGTGACCCGTGGACGGGCTACCAATTGCCGGCTATCCCTCCTCGGGCGACGACTCTGCCAGTAGACTGGCCGCGGCGCGGATCAGATGGGCGATGGTCTCGTCTCGCCGTCGATCGCCCGACGGCTGATAGTGAAGCTCCACGCCCGGGGCCAGGGTCACGCGATGCCAGACGTCGTGAGACGGCGTCCCCGTGGCCGACGGTGCTGCCCGCGACACGAGCAGCGGGGCAGCATCGCCCCACGCGTCGTTCGTCGGGCGCGTGAGCTGGGAGACGACGGCCGGCAGCCCGCGCACCGACGTGAGATCGAGCGACGGGCGTGAGCGCGCAAACGTGCGCGGCGGCTCGACCAGTACGTCGACGAGGGAGCTCGGCCGCAGCTCTTCCGGCGGCGCGAGGGCGATGCGCCGAAGCTCGGCGCTCGTCAGTCCCTCGAGCCGACGCCGGATCTCGCGGAGTGGCAGGAAGACCTCCTTCAGCCGCCGAATCGCCTGGAGACGCAGCAGATGGTCCGGCGTATAGACGCGGCGCTGGCCACGCCCGCCGGGTGGCGGAAGCAGGCCCTCGGAGACGTAGTAGCGAATCGTGCGGCGGGTAATTCCGGCACGTTCGGCTAGCTCGGCGATGCTCAGGTTCTCGGAGGAAGGATCTTCCATGCGCCTCGCTGACCTCGGCAGGTCGTCGTCGCGGCCCACGCGTCACGGTGCCGTCCGCGTGGCGGCCCGTGGCGTTCGCGCTGCTCGCCACCAGCTGGTGAGATTATACAGCATTACGTCGCACTGTCAATGTCGCGCGAGCTGTCTCATCGCTTGCTCGCGTTCGTGGCGCGTGGTAGAGTGCGGCTGGCGCGGAGATGCGCGCCGATCAGGCGAAAGGAGCTTCGGGATGACTGCGATGAATCGGGGCCGCGGGCCGGTCAGCCCCCTCGATCGGATCTCGCCGGGGATCAAGGTCGCCGCGCAGATGTCCCCGGAGCCGAGCGAGCAGGATCTGCGGTTCGTGCGGCAGATGGGCGTCGATCACGTCGTCCTCTGGACCGACGCGACGAAGGCGAGCGCGGCATACTACGCGAGCCGAAAGGAGCTGTTCGCCGCTCACGGGCTGACGGTCTACGGGTTTGGCAATCGGGACGTGCACAATCAGGACGCCATCGTGCTGGGGCTGGCGAATCGAGATGCCAAGATCGAGGAGTACAAGCGGCATCTGCAGGCGCTGGGCGCGGCTGGCATTCCGTACACCACCTACGCGCACATGCCCAACGGCATCTGGAGCACGGATCCGGAGGAGACGCGCGGCGGCGCCACGGCCCGCGCGTTCGATCTGGAGAAGGCACAGTGCGGGCGCTGGCACGATCGCACCTACTGTCTTCCCCTGACGAACGGCCGCGAGTACGACGAAGAGGAGGTCTGGGAGAACTTCGCGTACTTCATCCGCCAGGTCGCTCCCGTTGCCGAGGACGAAGGGGTCATGATCGGAATTCACCCGGATGACCCGCCGATTCCGCGGCTCGGCGGAGTACCGCGGATCTTCAGCACGTTCGCGGGTTACCAGCGCGCGCTGGAGCTCGCGGACAGCCCGAACGTGGGTGTCTGCCTGTGCATTGGCTGCTGGCTCGAAGGTGGCGACGTCTGGGGAGTCGACGCGATCGAGGCCATCCGCTACTTCGGCGAGCGCCAGAAGCTGTTCAAGGTGCACTTTCGAAACGTGTCGGCGCCGCTTCCTCACTTCGTCGAGACGTTCGTCGACGACGGGTACCAGGATATGTATCAGGTGATGAAGGCTCTCCAGGAGGTGGGCTTCCGCGGCGTCATCATCCCGGACCACATCCCGCGGATGGCGGATGATCCGCGGCTGGGAACGGCGTTCACGATCGGCTACATGAAGGCGCTGGTGCGCCGGGCCGAGGAGGAGGTCGGCCGTCGGTAGGGCGCGAACGCGGCGCCGTTTCTCGCCCGTTGCACACGTGTGCACCGGTCCTACACCGGACCCTCCTGGCGCTCGGCGTCGGAAGGCGTCGCCCCCGCGTAGCCATAGAGCGCGAAGATGTCGTCGAACTGGCGGATCAGCTCCTCGGCGAGCCGGCGCTGCTCCCACATCGCCTTCAGTCGCACCGACCGAAGCTCGTCGGAGAGCGCGCCGAGCTCGGCACGCAACGCGGCGCAGCGCGGCCAGAGGTCGCGTGGCAGCGCGTGGAGCAGCGGCTCCCACGAGACGGACGCACGCTGCCGCCCCGCGTCCTCGCGCGCCAGCCGGGCCATGACCCGGCGTACCGCGTCCCGATCTCCGCTTCTCGCCACCTGGGCGAGCGAGCTTGCCTCCCGACTGGTGAGGCCACGCTGCGCGATGAATCGGACGATCTCGGCCTGCTCCTCGCGCGGCAGCGTGGTGACCGGGCGAAGCTGCCCCTCCGAAAGAAGCATACCGGCCTCGCGCGCCTCCGGGCTGAGACGATTCAGGTACATCAGGTTGTAGTAGTGCCGCTCGCTCAGACCTGCCATGCCGCAGACGCGGCGCCGCACCTCAGCGGCAATCTCGCGCTCCTCGGCCGACGCGCCGTGCGTGCCGTCGCCCGCGTCGTCGGTCTCTGCCCCGGCCGCGACCAGGGCGTCGACGACCAGCGGTTCCTCCGGTGCGCCGCGTTCGCGCCGCACCTCGCCCTCGACCAGGCGCGCCAGCCGGAGCAGCCACCGGCCCTTCTCCAGTGCCGTCAGATCCTCCCGCTGGATATTGACGACGAGCTGACGCGCCGCCGCGCGAACATCCGAGGGCTCGTCGATGACGCGGATGGGCACGGTATCGCGCCCGGCAATCAGCGAGGCCAGCGTCCGCCGGTGGCCATCGCGCACCACGTACCGCCCGTCGAGCGCGACGACCAGGAGAGGCTCGAGCACTCCCTCGGCCTCGATCGTGCGCGCTAGGTCATTGAGACCCTGCAGGACCGACCGATAGTACGGGTGTGTACTCGCCGCGGTCTTCAGCTCCTCCAGCAGCGCCGGTGGCCGCGCCCGGCCGTCGGCGATGAGCTTCTGCAGCACCTGGTCGGGGACGATCTGGCGTGGCTGATCGTCAAGCCAGAGCTCGGCGATTGGGAAGTCGATCAGCTGGCCGGCATCGCGTCCTGACGGCGGCACCTCCGGAAACAACGCCTCCACGTCGCTCCGCTGGAGCATGTTCCGCTGCTGAAACTGCTTAGGCCGCGCGACGCGCTGCATAGAGCACCTCCGCGATCTCTCGGTAGGCCGCAGTCGCCTCGGCCGCCGGACGGTATCGGCTCAAGGGCATGCCGCTCGCCGAGGCTTCCTGGATCCGAATGCTGTTGCGGACTTCTCCGAGGATCGGAATCTTCCCCGCGAGCGTCGCCTTGAGATCCTCGATGACCCCACGCGTCAGCGTCGGCCGCGGATCGACCTTGGTCAGGATGATCCCCTCGACCTCCAGACGTGGATTGAGCTTGGTACGCCGCACGCGCGCGACGGTCTGAAAGAGCAGACCGACGCCGACGGTCACCAGCGGCTCCGGTGCCACCGGAACGAGGCAGGAGTCGGCGCAGGTGAGCGCGTTGATCGTCAGGAGCGACAGCGACGGTGGACAATCGACCAGGATCCAGTCATAGCTCCCGAGAACCGGCGCCAGGGTCTCGCTCAGGACGTACTCGCGCCGGACCTGGTTCGGCAGCGTGACCTCGGCTGCCGAGAGGTTGATGTTGCTCGGCACCAGCGCCAGACCCGTGTCGATGTCGACGATGGCACGACGCGTCTCCGGCGGCTGCTCGCTCTCCATGTACTGGCACATGACGCTGTAGATGGTGTGCACCATCTCGGCTGGATTCAGTCCCAGCGAGGCAGTCAGCGACGCCTGGGGATCGAGATCCACCAGCAGCACGCGCTCCCCCTTCTCCGCCAGAACCGAACCGAGTGCCTGGGTCGTCGTTGTCTTGCCCACGCCGCCCTTCTGGTTGGCAATCGCGACGATGCGCGCCCGCCTCTCCCTCTCGCGCTCGGGATCGCGTCGTGGCTCCGGCCGCCCGGCTTCCTCGTCTCTCAGATCCGGCCGCTCGAGGTCACGCGCGCGCAGACGATAGCGGTTGCCCACCCGTATGGCCGGGATTCTCCCCTCGCGGCACCAGCGCTGAATCGTCTTCGGATGAACCTTCAGATAGCGCGCGGCCTCCTCCGCCGTCAGGACGTCCTCCACTTCTCCACCTCCGAAGGGAATCCGGGGTAACGCGCGGCTATCATAGCAACCGCACGCCGTCCGAACAACGGGGTCGGACGTACGAATCCGGTTAAAGAACGCGGCGGGTCAGCAGAATGGGGAGGAGTTCGGCGACTGCCGACGGCGGCGGTGCCATCCGTCGCGTGACCGGGGGGCGCGGCACCGCCACACCGGGCGTGCTCCCTACAGCATCGAGCGGAAAAGCTGGGCTGCCGGTGATGTCGCCCACGGAGAGAGGGAGACAGCTGCCTCCCCGGCAGCTCAGTCTTTCTGCGCGATGCTGTAAACGGTCGTTTGTTAAATACGGAGATACAGGTTGATGGGACGGCCATCGGCGACCCAGGCGAGGAGCGCCTGGAGCTCAGGCGGCGGGGGCAGATCGGCACCCAGAGGGTACCCGGCCTGCCAGCAG
>CADDYW010000067.1 GCA_902810745.1 Chloroflexota bacterium
GCGGACGGAGTACTGGGCGCAGCGGGCAGGCTACGCTCCGGCGGCCGTCCTCGTCCGCGATCAGCGCCAGCGCTGGGGTAGCTGCAGCCCTGACGGAACGCTTCGCTTCAACTGGCGCATCGTCATGGCAGCACCCGCGCTCATCGACTATGTCGTCGTCCACGAGCTCGCGCATCTCCGCCAACGGACACACTCGGCGGCGTTCTGGATCGAGGTAGCCCGCCTCATTCCAGATTATCTCCTCCGGCGATCCCGCCTAAAGGAGGTTGGCCCCACGCTGACTTTTTGAGGGGGAGCGTGGTGGGCTTCCGCTTTCCTCAGGGCATCTCTACGCGTCGCGATAGCGCGCGATCTTCTCCTCATCGAGGTCGACGCCCAGGCCGGGCCTCTGGGGGACCTGGACCTGGCCGTCGGCATCCACCCGCAGTGGCTCCTTGACGTACCACTGGAAGATGTCGCTGGTCATGCCGGGCGGATCGTTGAAGACCTCGAGGTAGCTGGCGTTGGGAATCGCCGCGCAGAGATGAAGGTGCGCGAAGAGGCCAACACCCCCACCGCCGTGATGCGGCGCGATCAGCTTGTGGTGCAGCTCCGCGTAGGCTGCGATCTTCCGGATCTGGCTTATGCTCTCGCTGACCATGGCCTCCGGCTGGATCACGTCGTAGCAGTCGCGGTCGATCAGCCAGCGGAACTCGTGCAGGCCGCGGTTGTTCTCGCCGCCGGCGATCAGGATGTCAACGGCCGCGCAGAGTCGGCTCAATCCGTCGAAGTCGTACCGATCGAGCGGCTCTTCGAGCCAGTAGACCCCGAGTCGCTCGAGCTCGCGGGCAGTCTGCACCGCGCGCTGCTCGGTCCAGACCGGTCCCGGCTCCGCCTGCGGCGTGCCCGGCTGCTGGGCCTGGTTCGCATCGACCAGGATCGTCACGCTGTCGCCGACGGCTCGGCGAACCGCCTCGACCTGGGCGAGATCCTGCTTCATCTGCCAATCGTGAATCCGTAGCTTGACCGCGCGGTACCCCTCGTCGCGCACGCGCAGGACATCCTCCGCGCGCTGCTCTGGCGTCCGCACCTCGAGAAAGCTGGCATACGCGGGGACGCGATCGGTGTATCCACCCCAGAGCCTGTAAAGCGGCTGGCCGCAGGCCTTGCCGATGATGTCCCAGAGGGCGATCTCGACACCCCAGCAGCCATTCGCCATTCGCAGCATCCGCGCGTGCTGCTCGATCGCGAATGGATCCTTGCCGATGAGCTGCGGTTTGACCCAGCTTTCGAACGCGGCCGTGGCGCCGTAGCCCGGCGCGCCAATCCCGACGATCCCCTCGTCGGTATGAACTTTGACGATCGCCCCACCCCAGCGGCTTCGGGTGATGCCGGGCGACCAGGCCGGACGGATCACGGCGGGGAGCGGTGGCCCGGCCAGCGAGAGCAGCTCGACGTCGGTGATCTTCACGCTAGCTCATCCCCACCGCTCGATACCGCCCCAGCGGTAGGGGAGCCGCTGCTCGACCGGTAGCAGCTTCGGGAACGTGAGGTGTGGCTCGGTCTGGTACCAGTAGGCCGTGCTCGACCAGTCGCCCTCCACGTCGTTCGCGTGGCCGTGCTCGATCGAGAACAGCAGCGACTTCTTGAACCGAATCGGGTCCTCGATGTGGAAACGGTACTGCGAATGCTTGCCGGTGTAGTCGGCGTTGGTCTTGAAGTGGTAGCCGTAGTACGGTGTGCAGAACGTCCGCTCGAGCCGGTTGTAGTTCCAGGCTCCGCAGAAGTAGTCCTCGGTGCCGGTGCCGTGCAGTCGGGGCGGCCAGGGCTCGCCGTCGATGAAGAACATGTCGTCGCCTTCACCCCACCAGCCGGGCTGCTTGAGATCGACGTCGATGTGGCAGCCGACGTAATGGCCGCGTCCTCGCGCTTCCAGGACGACGTAGTTATCCTTGCCGGTGATATTCAGCCGATGCTCGCGCTCGTTCACCGCATCGGGCGGGCGGACGATAGTCGGATTCTCGCGTCGCCACTGAGCGTGGAACCGACCGTAATCGCCGTCCAGCCGATCGTAGGTCTCGTAATCGACGTAATAGTAGTAGATGACCTCGTCGTCGGTCTCATTCTCGACGGTGATCTCGGCACGGTGGGCGAAGGGCATCGGGAACCAGCAGTTGAACCCGCGATAGAACATTTGCAGCGGAAGCGAGCTGAAGTAGGTGACCTGGGCGTGGCCGAGGCCGAAGAAGTCGCCGACCGGCACCTCGACGCTCGGCTCGGCCTCGTCGTCCCAGCGCATGCGCAGGACGAGCTTGCGCAGGTGAAACGGATCTTTCGAGGCGATCGTCGTCCAGATGTGAGTGATGCAGCCGGCTCCCTGAATATCGGCGAGCGTCGCGGTGGCGCCCGCCGGGATGTGCAGGCGGTCGTCGTTGCCGCCGGAGCGGTCGTAGCTCGAGATCCGGTGCGACTCGGCATCCCGGAGCTCGGCCAGGTGGCGAAGCGAGGAGCTTCCCAGATTCATCGTCGACACATCCTCAGACGAACCTGCAGCCTCCCGGGCTTTGAGGACCGGGAACCGGCACCACCGAGACCCAGAGGACACAGAGGGCTCATCTGATCTCTTCTGGTCTCTGTGCTCTCTGTGCCTCGGTGGTGAGCGTTCCCGGGACCTCCTGCGGAAAGCTCGGGAGGCTTCGGGCTCGCGTTAATCGGTCTTCGGAGGCTCAGAAGGCTCGGATTCCGTGGTGGGCTCCGACGGGCCGGCGATCTGCGGTGGCGCCGAGATCTTCGTCTTCAGCTTCAGCAGCTCTTCTTCCACGGCGCTGTCCTGGGTGAGCTGGGCAAAACGATCCTCGGTCGTGTCGTGCTCCAGTTCGGCCGTCGCCTGCGCGCGCGCCTCTTCCAGCCGAATGCGCTCCTCCATCCGGCCAAGCTGACTGGTCGGGTCAAACGCGTTCATCGCCGCCGAGACCTTCGCGACCTGCTGCTGGGCCTGCGCTCGACGATGGCGAGCCAGCAGCGCCTCGCGGTTGCGCACGGCACTCTCGTACTTCTCTTCGAGCTCGTGGAGGTCGGCCTTCGCCTTCTCGACGGCCTGGTGCTGCGCCACCCACTGATCGTGATAGACCTTGGCGTTGTTCGCGTAGTCGATCTTGCGGTGCAGGGCCTCGCGCGCCAGGTCCTCGGCGCCTTTCTGCAATGCCAACTCGGCCTTGCGCTGCCACTCGTCAGCAAGCTGCTGGCTTCGCTCGGCGCTCGCCTGAAGCTCCTTCTCATCGGCGATCATCTTCGCCACTTCGGTCCGGGACTGGGTAATACCGTCACGCATGTCGCGGATGAGCTGATCCAGCATCTTCGCCGGGTCTTCGGCCGCATCGAGCATCGCGTTAATGTTCGACTTTGCGATCGTCGAAATCCGGTTCAGAATTCCCACACTCTCCTCCTCATCGGGGGAACCTCGTTGTGGGAATATCTTACACCGGCGTCGACCAATACACAATCAAGCGTCTCAGTACGGAAAAGTCGGGATCGGCCACGGTACAGTGCACCCGCTTTGACGCCGAAATGACGTCCTGCCCACGCGGGGCTCGTCAGCGATGTATTTGACGCCAGGATTACGGCTCTTCTATAATGCGTCCACGTGCTCACGGTGTTAGGCACGGGAAAGAGCCCATCGCGGTATTTGCGGAGACCTCATCCAAGTCCTGACCCGAGAGAAGACGAATGGCACAGAGCGCTGCATACGCGACGGATCAGACTAAGCCAACACCTCTCCTGGCTACCTTGGTCGGCGTGAAGACGTGGATGCAGGTCCGAGATGCCCTCTGGGGCTATGTCTTTCTATTACCCTGGCTGATCGGCCTGATCGTCTTCTGGCTTGGTCCGATCATTATGTCTTTCGGCCTCAGCTTTACCGAATACGATGCGATCAGCGCGCCGCGGTTCATTGGCCTGGACAATTACGTTAAGGCCTTCTCTGGTGATCAGCTGTTCTGGCCCTCGATTCTCCGGACGTTCGAGTACTCGGCGGTCGTCGTCCCCCTGAGCTTGATTGGGTCACTTAGTCTGGCGCTGCTCCTGAATCGAGGGATGCGAGGAACCTACGTCTTTCGTGCGCTTTTCTTCGTTCCCTCATTGACGCCGGCCGTCGCGCTGGCGCTCCTCTGGAGCTGGCTCCTCCAGCCAGAGATTGGACCGATCAACGACGGACTGAAGATCCTGGGCATCACCGGACCTGCCTGGCTCGCGAGCCAGTACTGGGCCCTACCATCCATTATCATTATTAACCTCTGGGCCAGCATGGGCGGGAATACGATGCTCATCTTTCTCGCCGGCCTGCAGGGCGTCCCGCAGGAGCTTCACGAGGCCGCATCTCTTGACGGAGCGGGCCGCTGGGCTAAGTTCCGACACATCACACTCCCGATGATCTCCCCCACGTTCTTCTTCAACCTCGTCTTGGGGGTCATCGGTGCCCTCAAGGTGTTCTCTACCGCATTCGTTGCGACCCAGGGTGGTCCTGCATACGCCACCTGGTTCTTCGCGCTCCACATCTACCAGCAGGCATTCGCATTCTTCAAGATGGGCTACGGCTCGGCGTTGGCGTGGATCTTCGTCGTCATGCTCCTGGTGTTCACCTACTTCCAGATCGTGCTCGCTCGACGCTGGGTATATTACGCTGGCGGAGAGGACTCGTGACGACCGTCGAGAACGCGGTTCCCGGCACGCTGGTGCAGGTCGGTGGAACTCATCGCCGGGCGGGCTGGAGGGCGACTGACATCCTCATTTACGCCGCGCTCGGCTTCTTTACGGTAATCTTCGCATTCCCGATATTCTGGACGGTCTCGAGCTCGCTCAAGGCTCCCTATGAGATTTTGAGCTATCCGCCGGTGCTTTTCCCGGCGGTTCCGCAATGGCAGAACTATGTGACGGTGTTCACCAAAACCAACTTCCTGTTCCTGCACTGGATCCTGAACACCATCTTTGTCGTCTGCCTGGGAACGCTCGGAGCTGTGCTCTCGTCGTCACTTGTCGCCTACTCGTTCGCGCGCTTTCGCTACCGAGGGCGTGACCTGATCTTTCTGATTACTCTTGGGACGATGATGCTACCTGCGCAGGTCACGCTCATTCCTCAGTACATCATCTGGAGCAAGTTTGGCTTCGTGAATACGCTCTATCCACTGTGGCTCCCCCAGTGGTTTGGCGGTGGCGCATTTTTCATCTTCCTCATGCGCCAGTTCCTCCTGACCATTCCCCGCGAGCTGGACGACGCGGCCCTCATCGATGGAGCGAGTCGTTTTCACATCTTCCGAACGATACTCTTACCGCTCTGCATTCCGGCCCTGGCGACGATGATTATTATCTCGTTCCTGGGCAACTGGGATGATTATCTGACCCCTCTGATTTACCTGAACTCTCAGGAGAAATTTACGTTGTCGCTGGGTCTGAGTGTCTTCCGGAACTTTCCGGAGACCGGGGGTGAACCCATGCAACACCTTCTGATGGCGGCAACGGTGATGACTGCTTTACCACCCGTGATCCTGTTCTTCGCGGCCCAACGATACTTCGTGCGTGGGATTGTCCTCTCCGGTATCAAGGGCTAGCCGGCCGTCGCCTCGACGATTGGCGTCAAGGGGGAAGGAGCAATGTGCGGTCCGTGGGGATGGTGATGACTGATGGTGGCTACCGGCACCAAATTGACGTGATGAGGAGGTAGTATCGTGGCAGGCTCTATCATCAACCGGCGGCGTCTACTGACGTCGATCGGGCTTTTCGCAGTCGTGACGCCGGTTCTCGCGGCGTGTGGCGGGGGCGCGTCAGCTCCAGCCGGGGCACCCACGAGCGCGGCGGCAACCTCGGGAGCACCGGCGACCGCGCCGACGCCGACCCAGGCTGTCGCTGGACAGGCCGCGCCGTCCGGTGGCCCGGTGAACATGACAATCGCGGTGTACGCCGACGCGAGTCGTCCGTGGATGAAGAAGTGGCCGAAGAAGTGGGCAGAGCAGAACCCGAACGTTAACCTCAGGATTGACGAGATCGCGTACGCCGACATGAACACGAAGCAGCTTGCCGAGCTGGCGGCAGGGACGCTTCAGGACGTCAACTTCAGCGGAAACAAGTGGCTGCGCTACTCGGCCTACAAGGGTGCGTTCTACGCGATGGACGACCTAATCAAGGCCAAGCCTTACGACAAGAATGACTTTATTCCGTCGGCGGTGACGGGCGGTGCATTCGAAGGGAAGCAATATGGTCTTCCCTTCGAGTGGAACCCCGGCAACATCAACGTGATCGTATACAACAAAGACATGGTGCAGGCGAAGGGGGCCAAGGAGCCCACCGATACCATGACCCACGAGGACTATACCGAGTTCGCATCGACGATGACGGATAAGTCCAAGGGGATCTATGGGACCGACCTCTGGCCGGGGACCTACTATGACTTCGGCGACAGCGTCCGTGACCTGGGCGGCGACGTGATGTCCGACGACGGCAAAAAGTTCCTCTTTGGGACCGATCCGCTGTGCAGGCAGGTCGCGCAGTGGTTCACCGACTTCCGAGTCAAGTACAAGTCAGCGCCGGATCGCGCTGGAATGCAACAGGAGCAACTGTTCCCAACCGGTAAGATTGCCAGCACGGCAACGAATGCTGTCTCGGTGAAATCTATCGCAAAGCAGGTCGGCAATAAGTTCAAGTGGGCAGCTGTGCTTGGCCCGGTTGGTCCGCAGGGACTTCGTGGCTACGACAGCTTCTCGGCGCACTGGAATATCTACGCCAAGACCAAGGTCCCGGATAAAGCCTACGATTTAGTACTGTTCATCACGTCAAAGGACTGCGCGACCGACGCGCTCCGAAGTGATGGGCAGGTTCCGGCTCGCATCTCGGTCTGGCGCGATCCCGAGGCGAACAAGGACAGTGACATCTTCAAGCGCGTCGCCGACTGGATCAGCGACGGCAAGAGCAAGGGGCCGTTCCCGATTCCCGATAACCTGCGCTATACCGAGCTCGAGACGACCTATGAGAATGTCGCCTTTCCGATGTTCTACGGCGAGATACCGTTCGAGGAGGGCCTGCAGAAAACCCAGCAGGAATGCCAGAAGGTGATGGATCAGCCACGCGGCTGATCAGCGGTTGCGCTGAACTGGTGATGTGTCCCCGCCTCGCTCATATGCCGTACGCCTGTGCAGAAACGTGGACGTGTCGAGGTGGGGACACGTCTAGCGGCAGCCGGAGCGGTCCTGTCGTCGATGCCTGAAGCGGCGTTAGTTCGCGGCTTGGAGGACGAGAACCTCCTCCGCAGGAAGCTGCCCGACGGCTGTCTCGTCCGAATGCTGGCGCGTTAGCAGGCGCTCGATACCGTCTGGGAACGTCGCGACGTCGCGTCCCACGGTCAGCGCCTCGTTCGCCGGGAGCAGATATTTTCCCCGCTGGACATCTTCAGTGAAGCCGGAAGAGATCTCATAGGCGAGCATCTCTCCGCGCGGCCCGACCATGATCTCTTCGATGATTCCGAGGTAGTTTCCGCCCTCGGTCATTGCCAGTAGACCATCGAGCTTGATATCTGCCGTGAGCAGTTCATACAGCGTGCGATTGGACCGCGCTTCGATCAGCCCGGCCAGATCGAAGATCGTGACCGCGTCGCGGCCAAAGCTGCGCACCTTGTCGATGGGAACGATCTCGGCATCGCGATGCCAGCTCGCCTCGGAAACCACCAGGGCGGCGATCGTTCGGCCATCTGGATCGAAGACGAGGTCTCTCACCTGGCCGACGCGCAGCCCCTCTGCCAGGCTGATAATCGGCAGACCAATGATCGTCCGTGCACGCCGCATGGAAACACCTCACCAGAACGGGATCTCAGTGATGCTGGATCATCCGACCGAGCAGCAAGAATTATACCGCTTCTCCAGCGTCCACTCGATTGCTCGGATCTTGTCCGGCGCCTCTCGCACTACCGCCGCCCAGGTATTGTCGCAGCCAGGCGGAAATTGACGAGGATTCTCGTGCTTTCTATAATGCGTACACGCCGACGGCGCCTACCCGAGCCAGCACCGGCGCGGGAACGAACTCCGCGACCGACGTGTACTGGAACGACGAGTTCAAGCCAGGTATTTGACCAGCAAGACCAGATTACTCTGGTTGACGATAGCGACGTCGACGTGGCCAAGATGATGACGCCGTGACTAACTGACCAGTGCTCCCTGCGCAAAACGCACGTGATCCGTACTCCACATACCAGCTTTGCCTATTGTGCGTTGCGCTTGAGATTTCCGTGCAGCGAGCAGCAATCTGATGAAGCACTGGACCCGTGGTCCAGCGGGATGTGGAAGGAGGATGGGTGAGCGAGAGCAGCCGAAAGGCAGAGGCACTGACGCGCGCCGAGAAGGCCGTGCTGGGCGAGATCTGGACGTCCGGCGAAGCCTACGATAATCTCGTCTACCTTTGTGATTGGATCGGCAATCGGTGGGCAGGCTCGGAGAGCGAGCGCCAGGCGGCGGAGTATCTGCTCGAGAAGGCGCGTCAGTACGGCCTTCAGGACGTCACGACCCAGGAGTTCCGCCACGACGGCTGGACCCGCGGACCGGTTCGCCTCGAGGTCGTCTCGCCGGTTGCCCGAGAGGTCGCCGCGATCGCCCTTCCCTATTCGCCGCCCGCGGACCTGGAAGGCGAGGTGGTCTGGGTCGGCCAGGGCGAGGAGGAGGATTTCAAGCGGCTCGAAGGGCAGATCGCGGGGAAGATCGTGCTCAGCGCGGCCGAGGCGAGCCCCGGGGCCGGTCAGCGTAGCTCGCACCGTCGGGAGAAGTTCGCCCGCGCGATCGCGGCTGGCGCGATTGCTTTCCTCTTCGCCAATCAGAATCCCGGCATGATGGCGATCACCGGCTCGCTCACCGCCGGTTTCCCGGCCGAGATTCCGGGCCTGGGCCTTCCCAAGGAGAGTGGCGACTACATCGTCCGCTTGCTGAAGAGCGGTCCGGTGCGCCTGCGCATCCACGTCGAGGCCCGCTTCGCCCCGACCTCGAGCCTGAACGTTATCGGACGCGTTGGCACCGCCTCGCTCGACGGGCCCTTCCTGATCGTCGGCGGCCACTACGACGCGCACGACGTCGCGGTCGGCGCGCTCGACAACGCCGCGGGCGCGGTCGTTTGCCTGGAAGCGGCGCGGGCCCTCGCGACCGTCGCCGACGACCTGCCGATGCCGGTGCGCGTGGTGCTCTTCGCCTGCGAGGAGGTCGGGCTGCTCGGAGCCTGGCACTACGCGGAGCAGGCGAAGCACGAGCTCGATCGCTGCCGCTTCGTGCTGAACATCGACACCGCCGCGCGCGGCAGTCCTGGCAACGAGAACCTGAACCTCTGCGGCTTCCCTGACCTCGTGCCCTACTTCGAGAAGGTCGGCCAGGAGATGCGCTACGAGTTCCCGGTCAAAGATGGGCTCAGCGCCTACGCCGATCACTTTCCCTTCGCGGTGGCTGGCGTTCCGAACGCGACGATGGGCGCGACCGACGCCTCCTCCGGGCTGATCGGGCGCGGCTGGGGCCACACTGCCGCCGACACCGTGGATAAAGTGTCGCCGAAGGCACTGCAGGCGTCTGCGGCGACCGCTGCGCGTCTGCTGCTCCGCCTGGCGTTCGAGGAGAATTGGCCCGGCCAGCATCGGACGCGCGAGGAGATGGCCACGACGATCGCCAATTCGCCGATTGGCTGGTACGTCGAGAAGTTCGGGCGATATCCGTTTCAGCCAATGTAGCGTGGCCTCATCCCTGACCACAAAGCATCCCGAATTTCCGGAGTGGTTCGGACCGGGAACGGCTCACCATCGAGACACAGAGAACACGGAGAATGCCCGGAGGATCTTCCTTTCTCCTCTCTGTGCTCTCTGCGTCGACTCTGCGCCTCTGTGGTAAACGTTTCTCAGACTCCATCGCAAGGTTTGGAGTGCTTCGAAGAATCGACGGATCTGCGCGGCCCGCGCTCGACGGTTTCCGAAGAAGCGCACCGCCACGATCGCGGTCGAGACCACGGCGCGGCGAACCACCCGGAGCCGGTCACCGCGGCTCCTCTCGCCAACGTCGCAGTGGACCTCGCCCAACATCCGTCCGATTTGGGACACAGTCGGTGGACGGCGCTCCGTCTCAACTTCCCCCACGAAGTCACCCTGTATCGATCGCTGAACAATGGCTATCTCGATCCCCTTCCGATCACGTCCCGGGTCGTGACTGTGCACGACGTCTATGCATCGACCCCAGTGAGCGGGACGCGGTACGAGTTTGACGACGTGGGCGTCTCTGCGGCGCGCGATCCCGCGAACACCTACTTTTTCGCCGTCGGTGTCGACGGTGTCATGACCGACAGCGTGCTCTGTACCCACGGCGCTGACGCACGCACGTACTTCCCGGTGCCAGACGTTTCCGCGACGAGCGATGTTGGCTGCTGAGCCAAGCCTCCAGGTGGAGAAGTGGCCACTTGGATCGAGATGGAGCTAATGGGACGTCCGTGCGACAGCCCAACCGTGGGAGAGGCTGGCCGTGGTCAAGTGAGGGAGATGGAATCTCCGCGGGCACGCCGACCCAGCCCGCGCGATGTTGGTAGGGCCGGGAAACGAGCAATTCTCGCGAGCGTCGGAACCGGACGGTTCTTCGCTCGTTGGATCAGATGATAGGACTCCCGGATCAGGGAGATTTCGCTGGAGGGTACAGGGTGTGTTAGCACGCCGGTGAACCGTGGTCCTGGTGCCCACGCTGCGAGCAACCACTTCGGTCTGTGGCGCGCATGGGGCGAGCCGGGACCGGCACCGGGAAAGCGAGGGGATCGTGGACCGTCCAGCAGCGATCGGTCAAGCCGGCGGCCATCGCGCGGCTGGTGACGCCGCCGTGCCGCCGGGCTATCCAGACGCCGGCGGAGGCCGCGGCGCAGGCAGGTTATTTCTGTAACTGAGACCACTCTACCAGCGTTATTGTGATGTAGCGTGCCAGAACGTGTGCTTGGGAGAGATGAATGCGTTTGCGATTGTTGCTGGCTAGTAGCGTGCTTCCCGCCCTGCTCCTTTCGACCTCACTCAGATCTGCCTCCGCCGCACCGACCTGGAGCGGCGCGCGGATCGCCATCGTCTACCCGCACGATGCCCAGGGCCACGCTGTTCCGGTAGAGCGCGCCCCTCTGGTCAATGTCAGCGTCTGGCCAGGACCAGACGGGCAGGTGAGTTGTACGGATCCGCCCGATCCCATGCCGCTGTTTATGGCCAAGAACAACGAGGTTGCGCGGCCGGTTCGGATGAACGGACAGATGATCCTGCGTACGATCGACGGCGTGACCTTCCCGAGTATCGAGTACGACAACATCCCGGTTGATCTACCAACCGATCCCTCGGCCAAGTATTCGTTCTACGCGGGCTACGTCGGCGCCAGCAACGTCTGGGTCCACGCGGCCGACCCGCGCACTTACGCTCCGCAGCAGGTCATTCCAACGTCGGTCGATACGGACTTGCCCCCCTTACGCGAACCTGCCGACGCGCGCATTCAGGTAGTCTGGCCGCACGATGAGCAAGGGAGTGCCGTGCCGGTGGATCGGGCGACCCGGGTGAACGTGGCCGTCGATTTCTTCGTGCACGGGACGCGCGTCGTCCTCGGGCCGGACATGGGACCCGATATCAACACCGGCCCATATCTTGAGGTTGCCGAACACAATGAGCCGCTCCACGAGTTTGCACAGCCAAGGACCGTTCGAATGCCTGTTGTCATGCCTCGTCCAAGCCTGTACACGGTCAATGGGCTGACCTATCTTCGCTACTTCTACGATAACGTCTCGGTTCAGCCAGGTCACCAGTACCATTTCGCGGTCAGGACGTTCGTCAATGCCGGAGGAGTCTTCTCGACCATTTGGACGCACGCCGCCGACGCACGAACCCAACTTCCCCAGCCGGTGGTCCCACCAGCCTGCGTGCCCTAGTGTCTTCGCAAGGGACGTGTTTGGGAATAGCGTCTGGGAAAATGGCCCGCAGGGCCATTTTCCCAGACGCAAAACCCTTACCACTCCCCTGATCCTGCACTAGGACAATCAAACTGTCAGCGGGCAAATGTCAAAGTGGATCTGAGAGAGTTTGTTCCTCTCTCAGACCCTGGCGTCAGGCGAACGGAACCGACCAATTAGCAGTTTTGGATCGTCGGCAACATGTTAAACGTGCCGCCGGCGCCATCAGTGATGCCGTATATATCGTTGTTGGCATCGTCTGCGTGCGTGACGAAGAGGAGTGCCTGTTCACACCAGTAGCCCGCTTGGCTATCGCCGTACCACTGGTGCCACCACGTGCAGACGTCGGTGATTTGGGTCTGCTGATCCGAGTAGGTTGAGCGCGACGGCCGAGGTTCATTGAACTCGGTTGCGATCAGTCGCTGATCTCCGCTGGTCAGCCCCGGGCGCCGAGACGACTACCAATTGCGTTTTGCGCATTGCGCAGTGCTCAGGATTTGATCTCGGAACGCCAAACTGCTACCATCTCGGTGATCATCAGGAATCGGCAAAAGGTCTACTGAGACGATGGATGCCTACACCCACCGCGTCTACCTCACCCGCGTTCGCGACTTCGTCGAGGGAGTAGCATTTCCGGCGACGCGCGAGGAGATTCTCCGGTACGCGCGGAATCGGAACACGCCCAGCGAGATCTTCAACGATCTGACGCACCTGCCGGCCCGGCGCTTCGAGAGTCTGGACGACGTCGTCGCGGCGGTCGACGCGCTGCATTTCGCCACCGCCGCGCGCTAAGTTTTTCCGCCGGCCGATGGCGTGACCGGCGCAGGAGACACTCCGTGCAGCGTCCCGAACTTTGCAGCGGGACGCTGGGGACGTCACCGCCGAAGCGCAGAGTGGACACTGAGAGCACAGAGGTGAGAGTTGTTTTTTCCCCTCTGCGTTTCCTCAGTGTTCTCCGTGTCTCGGTGGTGAGCCGTCCCCCGGTCCGGCCGCATCGCAATTGAGGATGCTTCATGGGTCCGAGGGGAGAGACGTTATGGAGCCAATCGACGAAGAGGAGCTCGCCCGCCTGAAGGCGCTGCCGTGGATCTCGGCGCTGGACGCGGGCGATGCCGCGCAGCTAGTCGCCGAGTATGAAGGTGCTCTGCGCGAGACGTACCGGACGGGAGACCGTCGCCCGCTGGAGCAGATCCTCGAGCGCTGGCGACAGCGTGCCATTGGTAGCTCGCCTGCCGTGGCCTCCGGTTGACAGCGACTCGTGGCTTCCTTTATGATGCGAGGCGGGCGAGGAGACTTGGTGTCTGCCTGGCTCTGGAGGTCGTTGGGCATGGGGAACGAACGCACTACCTACATCACGTCGTCCGAAGCCTGGGCACTTGACGACCTGATTCGCCACACCTGGACCGAAGAAGGGCGGCCAGTCGGTCGCGGGCTCCTCCTCAAGGTGTTTGCGGTCATCAAAGAGTTTGAAGCACGCCGCAACGACCCCTATCCGCCGGAAGTGCTTCCGATCACCCTGACCGAGGACGAGTGCTGGGCCATCAACTATCACGTGCGTCGAAGCTACGTGGACCCAGAAGGGTACCGGGTCGGCCGCCCGCTCCTGCTGAAGATCTTTGGTCTGATCCTGGAGATGCGCAATCAGGAAGATCTTCAGTCCTTGCGCCTGCCCGAGGGGGCAGCCGACGTGGACTCCCCTGACGTCGCGCGCCGCCTGGAGCAGTGGCGTGAGCTCCTGAACGATGAGCAGGCGGAGAATGGCGGCGAGCAGCCACCGGAGCGGTCGCAGCCGGAAGGATAGACGCCTCGGCGGCGAGCCATTGAAACGTGGATGGTCTGGAGTGAGCGAGCTGAACGAGACCCCCTGATGCGATGCCATCCATCGACTGGTTCGAAGATGAGGTGAAGCGCTCGGCTCCCTCACGTTCGAACCCATGGTGCGCGTGAGACGATGGAAGCATTTGACCCGGAGTTAGGGGTACTGCGAGGATGAGTTCGGTGGTTTCGCCTGACGACCGGGTCACCCACGTTGGCGACCTGGCGTTTCACCTGCGCGTGTGGTCAGAGAGAGGACACCCGATCGTTCTGGTACACGGTCTCGCCTCGTCCTCACAGATCTGGAATCTAGTGGCACCCGCACTCGCCGCGCGCTATCAGGTCATCGCCTACGATCAGCGTGGCCACGGCGAGTCTGACAAACCCGAGACTGGCTACGATCTGCCGACGTTCGTCGCCGACCTGCACGGCATCATTCAATCTCTTGGACTGACGCGACCAGCCCTGGTCGGTCACTCCTGGGGCGGAAACCTCGTGCTTCAGTACGCAGTGACGTACCCGGACGTTGTGTCTCACCTCGCCCTGATTGACGGCGGGTTCATCGAGATTCAGCTGCGTGACGGTATGACCTGGGAGGTCGCCGAGAAGGAGATGGCGCCGCCAGACATCAGTATGCCGCTCGCGGCGTTCGTCGAGCGCCTGCGGACACGCCTGGGCTCCATCTATAGCGACGAGGTTCGCGACGCGATTCTTGGAAACGTTTGGATCGATCAGCGCGGCGTCGTGCGTCCGCGGCTCACCCGCGAACGTCACATGCTGCTTGCGCGAGCCCTCTGGGAGCATCGGCCGTCGCAGCTCTATGAGAGAGTATCGTGTCCGACGCTGGTCGTCGCTGCCGAGCCACCCGGTCTTGCCGCCGACCCCGAACGCCTGCGCTGGAAACGGCGAGCGCTGGCGCTGGCAGAGCAGCGGTTACCGCGCTCGCGGATCGTCTGGATGCGCGAAACGATCCACGATATTCCGCTGCACCGACCGGCTGACCTCGCGAGTGCGATCGCGCGCCTGATCCAATCCACCTGAAGAGGGTTTCTCCAATGCCGTATAACAGTCTTCGCCCGATTCGCGAGAAGAAAGGACTGACCGTAGCTCAACTCGCGGGAAAGACGAGCATCTCGATCCGAACACTCCAGGCCTACGAGGCCGGTGAGCGATCGATCCCACCTGATGACCTGCGCAAGCTCTCGCGAGTCCTCTACGCGTCGCCGGCGGATATCCTGCAGCCGTCTACTCCACCCCCGCCCTCGCGCCCGGTCGAGCCCGCTCCAGTGCGTCCGTCGCCCTCGACGGCGACGGGCCTGACTCATCCTGCCACGGGGCCGCGGCCCGCTGCAGAAGCACCGCGTTTCTCGCCAGGACGGCCCGGTGTAGGCCGCCCGGCGGTGCACGTGCCACGTCCGCCGCGCGAGCCTCGCCCGCCCAAGCCGCCCGGTCCAGCTACGCCGGGCCAGCTCGAGCAGATCCGCAACCTGGCGCGTCGGATGGGTCTTGACGATGCTGCGCTGGGTGAGCGGCTCGGCGGCACGCTCGAATCGCTCGACCACGCGACGGCCCGTGCCGCGATCGCCAGGCTGCGTCAGGAGATGGAAGAGTCGGGTACCTGGCAGCCGCGCGTCGCGGAAGGGCCGGATCAGGAAGGAGAATACCTGGCGAAGTTGCGCGCCCAGCAGATCCCGATCGAGGTCCAGTTGATCAACGGCGAACGATTCCGGGGAACTGTCGAAGATTACACTCCCTACGTCATCAAGCTCCGCGAGTCCGACGGGGGCGGTGAAGTCTCCGTGCGTAAGCTGGCAATCGCCTACTATCGAACCCGGGGACCGTCGAATGACGCTCAGTGACCTTCTGACCTACCTCCGCGCCCGAAAAGGCGGAGTCTATTACTCCGACGTGTCCGAGGCTGTCGGAATCCCGTCATTGCACCTCGTACGCGCCGAGCGCACCTTCACCGTGCCCAGCCTGACGTCCGAGGAGATCGGACGACTGGCCGAATACTTTGATGTGCCAGTCGACGACCTGCGACGTGCCCAGCGGGCGAGTCGCTCTGACCTCACCGCGTACCTCGCCGCCCGCGAGAAATCCGACGCCCCGGTTCACCTGCAGCTCCTGGGCAATGTCCGCGTCTCCGGTCGTGTCGCCTGGCGGGATCGGCACGCGATCGCCCTCCGTCAGCCCGATGGATCCAGCGTTGTGGTCTATCGTTCAAGCGTCGACTCGTGGGGAGAGACGAGCGACGCGTGAGGAGGGGCAGTCACTCGCGTTCACCGCGTCATCCGGTCGCGGAAGGTTCCGCGGCTTCTGGGACGTCCCAGGAAGGGCTCTGCCCTTCCTGGCGAGATGGTTCTCCCCGGGGAGGGACCGAGAGAGCTGGGGGCCAGAGGGCAAGATAGGGTATCCCTCCCTCAATCATCAGAGCGTCCCTGATCCCTGCCTAGTGCATGTACCGTCCGGCGTCGACGACGATCGTCTGGCCGGTCATGGAATCATTCTTGGCGAGAAGGACGACTGCCTCGGCGCAGTCCTCGAGCGAGGGAAGACGCTTCAGCGGGGCATCGGCCGCAGCTTTGAGCATATCCTGCTCGCCCCAGGCCCGCCCCCAGCGCGTGTCGATCAGGCCCGGCGCGAGTGCATTCACCGTGATCTCCGGCGCCAGTGCCAGCGCAAGGCCGCGCGTCAGCATCGTGAGAGCAGCTTTCGAGACGGAGTACGGGAGCGAGCTACCACCTGCGCGTAGTCCCGAGATCGACGTCGTCTGGATGATGCGCCCCGCGCCCTGGCGCTTCATAATCGGCGCGACGGCCTTCGCGCAGAGCCAGGCCCCTTTGACGTTCACCGCCATGATTCGGTCCCAGTCGTCCTCGGAGACGCCTTCGAGATCCGCGAACGGCACGAAGACGGTGGTGCCGGCGTTGTTCATCAGGACGTCGATCCGACCAAACTCCTGCATCACCCGATCGACCATCTCCTTGACCTCGGCGGCCTTGGAGACGTCGGCGCGGACGGCGATTGCTCGCACACCACGCGCGCGAAGATCGGCGAGCGTTTCGTTCGCTTCTTTCTCCGACTTGGTGTAGTTGATCGCCACGTTCATACCTTCGCGCGCAAAGGCCAGGCTAATCACCCGACCCAATCCCGTTCCGCCGCCGGTGACCAGGGCAGCTTTGCCACGCAAATCCATCAGTTCGCCTCCGATGATCGAGATAACGCCGCAACTATATCACACGCCTTTGCTCCCCCGCGACGTGCTATCATGAAGAGAACAACCACGCACTGGTGAAAGCATCGATGTCAGATCCTATTCGCCCCCGCGTCCGCTACGCGCCGAGCCCGACCGGCTTTCCGCACGTCGGCAACATCCACACCGCGCTCTTCAACTGGCTCTTCGCCCGTCACACCGGTGGACGATTCATCCTGCGGATCGAGGACACCGACCAGGATCGCATCGTCGAGGGCTCGCTGGCGGCAATTTACGAGAGCCTGCGCTGGCTTGGCCTCGAGTGGGACGAGGGGCCCGAGGTGGGCGGACCGTTCGGCCCGTACTTCCAGTCCGAGCGCCTACCAATCTACCGTTCCTACGCCGATCAGCTCGTAGCCAGCGGTCACGCGTACCGGTGCTTTTGCAGCCAGGAGCGTCTGGCCGAGCTGCGTGCTGCCCAGGAGGCGCGCAAGGAGCCACCCCGCTACGATCGCTTCTGTCGCAATCTGAGTCCGGCCGAGCGCGAGCGGCGGCTACAGGCCGGGGAGCCTTACGTTATCCGGCTCGCCGTTCCGGAAACCGGCGAGACATCCTTCGATGATCTATTCCGTGGGACGATCACGTTCCAGAATGCCTTGATCGACGATCAGGTGCTGATCAAATCGGACGGCTGGCCGACCTACCATCTGGCCAACGTGGTCGACGATCACCTGATGGAGATCACCCACGTCCTGCGGGGCGACGAGTGGATCAGCAGCACGCCGAAGCACGTCTTGCTCTACCGTTTTCTGGGGTGGGATGCGCCGCTGTTCGGGCATTTTCCGATCCTGCTGACGATGAGCCGCGCGAAGCTGAGCAAGCGTCGGGGAGCCCCGGATATTCTCGAGCTACGTGCGAAGGGCTACTTGCCCGAGGCCGTGGTGAACTTCCTTGCGCTGCTCGGGTGGGCGCCCGAGGACAAGACCGAGGTCCTGAGCTGTGCCGAGCTGATTCACCAGTTCACTCTCGAGCGTGTCGGCGCGACCCCGGCCATCTACAATCCGGAGAAGCTGGATTGGATGAATGGCTATTACATCCGTCAGCTGGCACCAGAGGATCTTGCTCGCCGGCTCGTGCCGTTTTACCAGGACGCGGGACTGATCCCGAGGGATTCGGTTCCGCCGGAGATGCTCGCGTTGATTGGTCGGCTGGTTCCGCTGATCCAGGAGCGGATCAAAACCCTGGTGGACGCGCCCGCGCTCACCGATTTCTTCTTCCGCGACGATCTCGTCTACGATCCAGCGCAGCTCATGCCGAAGGGCTGGACGCGCGAGCAGACGCTCGACGCGCTGCGCCAGGCACGAGACTGCCTGGCGCGCTTCGCAGCACCGCCGGAGCGCTTCCAGGCGGAGTCCCTCGACGAGGCGCTGCGGCAGCTTGCTGACACGCTGCAGGTCAAGACCGGCCAGCTCTTCGGAGCCCTGCGGGTAGCAGTAACGGGACGTACGATCGCGCCGCCACTCTTCCAGACGATGGCCGTACTCGGCCCGACTCGAACGCTCGCGCGGGTCGACCGCGCGATCAATTTACTGGCATCAGGGACGCCGGCGGTGCGCTAACCGACCGATGGCGCTCCTGGCCGTGATCGACGGCCTCCTGAACTGCCTGAAGGATCTCGGCTGGATCGAATGGTTTGCTGAGCCAGCGTGTTGCAGCGGCAGCGGCAAGATCCTCGGCGCGCAGCGATGCGCCGGTCACGAGGATGATCGGAAGGGCCGAGCCCCAGCGCCGATGCAAGTCTTGAGCGACCTCCCAGCCACTGGCGTCTGGAAGCTCCCAATCCAGGACGACACACGCGGGCTGACCACTGCTGGCCAGCGCCTCGGCGCGTGTCATCGCGCATCGTACCGGTAACCCAGCCGCCTCGAAGATCGAGGTGTACATATGACAGATTTCGCCGTCGTCGTCAACGACCAGAACCGCTCTGTTCGGCCCGTCTGGCCCTCTCTCGCGCGCCATGGCGCCGCCTCTCTATCTACGCGCATCATTGCCCGTGATCCGAGTATAAGATTGGCCGAACAGATTGTCAAAAAATCTGATGATCGAAGACTGCTTACCAGCCTTCTCGTTACCGGCACAGTCCCTGGATGGCGGTGAAGACGTCGCCCGGGCCGTGGTAGATGCGGTCAGGGATCGAGTCCAGGACGGCGAGAAGGTCGGCCGAGGCGAAGTGGTCGCGCGCATAGTCGACGAGCTGTTTCCGACTGCTCGGGAAGTGTGCACCGGCAAAGAGCTGATCGATGTCACCCCTCCGGACCGCTCGTGCCAGATCTGGAATTGGTCGAGATGGAATCGCCATCTGATATCCTCCACGGGCAGTGATGGGTCGGCGGCTGGATCACGACGGATGTGGCAAGCCGTCTCGACTACCACCCTCCGGACCCTGCGCCGGTTCGTGCCTCACATCATCCGAAGCCTCGATGCCCAGGGCTCCGACCTGCATCTGGCATGCCAGCGTCGCGTGCCCTCGCGGGGGTACTCCCGCTGCCTGCCTCTATCCAATTCCCAGGCCTATGATTTAAGCTAGTGCACGGTCTGGATGTCGCACCGATCCGGCCTCTGCCCGCTGCGATCTGCTGGGGGTCGAGCGGTGAAATAAGGTCCCGGGGTGCTGATTTGCCCCCGTGGGCCGTCATTTTTAGAGTGGAGGATGCCATGGGCGTCGAAGGATTTCAGAAGGTGACGGTAGTTGGCTCGGGCCTGATGGGACACGGAATCGGTCAGGTCTTCGCCCAGGGGGGGTACACCGTGGTCCTCAACGATCTGGACGACGAGCGCCTGCAGCGTGCCGTCGACGGGATCCGTCGGAATCTGAACCTGTTCGTCGAGGGGGCCCTGCTGACGCCGGCCGATGCCGCGAATACACTGGCGCGGATCAGCACCGAGGCTGACCTGGCACGTGCCGTCCACGATGCCGACCTTGTTGTCGAGGCCACGTTCGAGGATCTCGAGAGCAAGCGCGCGGTCCTTGGTCGGATCGGCAGTCTCTGCCCGGAGCGGACGTTGCTGGCCTCGAACACGTCCGGACTGAGCGTGAATGCAATGGCGCCGGCGACCGGTCGGCCGGATCGGTTCGTCGTCGCGCACTTCTGGAATCCGCCCCACCTGATTCCCCTGGTCGAGGTCGTGCGAGGTGAGCAGACTGCCGAGTCGACGATCACGCGCGTGGTCGACGTCCTCCGCTCGATCGGCAAGGCGCCGGTTGTCGTGCAGAAGGATGTGCTCGGCTTCGTCGGCAACCGACTGCAGTACGCGCTCTTCCGCGAGGCGCTCGGCCTGGTCCAGAATGGCGTCTGTACCGCCGAGGATATCGACACGGTCGTCAAGATGAGCTTTGGGCGCCGCCTTACGACGGCCGGTCCGCTCGAGACGGCCGACATCAACGGAACCGATCTGTTCTACAGCATCTCCCAGTATCTCTTCCCGGACCTTGATAATTCGAGCCAACCGCACGCGTTCTTCAAAGAGCTTATCGCTCAGGGGCGAACGGGAGTCAAGGTTGGAAGGGGCTTCCGCGAGTGGCCGGGCGACCGTGCCGAGCGGATTCGCCAGGCGCGCGACCGCGAGCTGATCCGCTGGCTGAAGGTGGACCGAGAATCGAGCGCTGAGTAGGTGATACCATTCCTCATCCCTGGCGTCGATCTCGCCGGCGTGGCTTCCGAGCCTATTGGCTGTCACTGCCAACTGTGGTACGATTGTGGCGGATATTGCGTTTATTGCGAATTGATCCGATCGTGACACGGAAGGACGGAGTTGGGACATGGCAAATATCGCTCTCCGGAATGCAACCGGGCTTGAGCCAACCATGGCTTGCCCGGAGGAACACGGTGAGTTGGAACAGCTTGCGGAGCTACTGAAATCAGCAACTGCAGACCTGAATTCTCCTTGCCGCTTGAAACTAGTCGCACCCGACGGACAGAGTGTGGAGCTACCCGAATCGGTGTTTCACCTCATTCAGCGGGTGGTTCCCCATCTTCGGAGGGGTCAGGCGGTGGTGACTATCCCGCTGCATACTGAGCTCACGACCCAAGAGGCCGCGGATCTCCTCAACGTATCTCGTCCATTCTTGATTGGGCTGCTTGATCGGCAAGAGATTCCATATGTGAAGACAGGGACACATCGGCGGATCAGGTTCGATGACCTCATAGCGTACATGAGAATTCGTGACACGAGCCGTCGCCAGGCTCTCGACCGCCTGACCCGGCTCAGCCAGGAATATGGTCTCGATGCATATGAGGATTAGGGGTGGACTCTCCAACGGCTGCTCGTGGGACCGCTGATGAGGATTGCTCCACTCGTCGTCGTGCTTGATACCTGTGCTCTATTTCCCCAGACTCTTCGCGACACCTTGCTGCGGGCGGCCGAGGCCGGGCTGTACTCTCCCCGTTGGAGTAAGGATATCCTCGAGGAGCTGCGTCGCAATCTGCAGGAGGACCGCGGTCTAAATGAGGAGCAAGCGCGGCATCTGCTAACCGCCATGGACTCTGCGTTCCCCGAAGCAATAGTAAACGGATACAGTTCTCTGATAGGGAGGATGACCAACCATCCTGATGACCGGCACGTCCTTGCTGCTGCCGTACAATGGGGTGCACAGGTCATCGTCACCGATAATCTGAAGGATTTTCCAGAAGATGCCCTCTCGCCCTATGACCTCGAGGCGCAGACGCCCGATGAGTTCCTGCAGCATCTCTTCGACCGACATCCAGAGGCGATGGAGCGAATCCTTCTGGAGCAGAATGCCAGTCGCCAGAAGCCGCCCGAGACTCTTGAAATGACACTGGCGCGTCTTAACAAATCGGCACCAGGGTTTGTATTACATATGCTCCGTCACGGGATCTTGCAGCGTTTTCACGATGAGAACTAGACAAGCGGAGATCTGCCGATCCCTGGACGTCCATGCAGTGAATGCGCACTTCTGACTTTGGAGCCCAACCATATGAGAATCGACGCGCTCCTCCTCGACGTCGACGGCGTCCTGACACAGGGGAATGCGGCGATTCCGGGCGCGCCGGAGGCGCTGCAAATGCTCGTCGCGCGCGGCGTGCCGTTCCGGATCGTCACGAACACGTCGCAGCGGAGCCGTGCGACGCTGGCGCAGCGTTTGAGCTCTTTCGGCTTCTCGGTCGATCCCGCGACGATCTTCTCGCCGGCCGTCGCCGCTGCGCGCTATCTGATCGATCAGGGGAAGACAGCCTACCTCGCGGTTCGCGAGGATGCCAGGGCCGATTTCCGGGCGCTTGGCGTGGCGCTCGACGACCGTGCGCCCGACGTCGTCGTCCTTGGCGACCTCGGGGATGATCTGAGCTACGCCGAGCTCAACCGCGTCCTGCGCTTCCTCCTCGGCGGCGCCGAGCTGATCGCCCTCGGCGGAACACGCTACTGGCACGCGGCCGACGGCCCGGCCCTCGACGTCGGCTCCTTCACCGCGCTCTTCGAGCACGCGACCGGAGCCAGGGCACGCGTCCTGGGCAAGCCCGATCCGTCGATCTTCGTGGAGGCGGCCCACGCGCTTGGCGTTCGTCTGGATGACCTTGCCATGATCGGCGACGACGCCGAGGTGGACGTCGCCGCGGCAAAGCGGGCCGGACTGGGCGCGGGCATCCTCGTCCAGACCGGCAAGTACCGACCGGGCGACGAGGCGCGCCACGCTCCGCCGCCAGATGCGGTCTATCCCTCATTCCCGTCCTTCGCGGCGGCGTTCCTCGAATCACGACGGTAGGCCGCGGAAGACGGGGATCGATTGCCGCGACATCACCCGGGGATGGGCTGTCTGCTATTGTTGGACTCATCGTAAGATATCGCCGGAGGTAGTGCCATGGAGTCGAATCCCCCGACCGCGGCCGAGCCAATGGTCAACGTTGTTGGCGACAAGGTCGCGCTGGGGCCACGTCGTAAGGATCTGCTACCGCTGTATCTGAGGTGGATCAACGACTTCGAGGTCGTGCGCAACCTGGGCCTCGTGCTCCGACCCATGACCTGGGAGGATGAGGAAGCCTGGTACGAGCGCACGAGCAAGAGTGAGAGCAGCGTTAACTTCACCGTGTACGAGTGTGCCACGCTGCGACCGATCGGCAACACCGGCTTGTTCAACATCGACCACCTCAATCGCACGGCCGAGTTCGGCATCCTGATCGGCGCGAAGGACTGCTGGGGCAAGGGATACGGCACCGAGACGACCAGGCTGGTGCTCGACTACGGCTTCAGCGCGCTGGGGCTGCACAATATCATGCTGCGGGTTTTCAGCTACAACCAGCGCGGCATCCGCGCCTATACCCGGGCCGGTTTCAAGGAGGTCGGCCGCCTGCGCGAGGCGAAGCGCCTGGGCGATCACGCGTACGATGTGGTTTTGATGGACTGCCTGGCGACCGAGTTTTCGGGAACGGTGGTGCGGCGGCTGCTGCCCGGTGAGTAACGTCAATCCCGACGATGACTTGACGGTCTTTCCTTGAAGTCGCACGATCAATGCGCGCAGCGGTGGGCTTTGGCCCGCGTGTGACTCGCGGAGGATCGATTTGATGCGTGCACACGTGGTGCTACCGGAGGAACTCGACGAAGAAGTGGATCGCCTGGCCGGCAAGCGGACGCGGAGCCAGTTCGTGGAAGAAGCGGTTCGCGAGAATCTTTCCCGCGAGAAGCTCGGCGCGGCCTTGCGCGAGTCAGCAGGGGCGCTCAGTCCTGGGGACTACCCGGAGTGGTCGACGCCGGAGCGTACGTCCGAATGGGTGCGATCCATGCGGCAGCGAAACCTGACCAGGCTCTTTCACACGCCGAGCGCTCGTGAGGACTGAGGGCTTGCGACGTCCTCGAAGCCGATTCATCTGAACCGAGGAAGGAACGTGGACCAGACGATTCGCACAGATCTCGAGGCGACTGTTCGTCACGGCGGAGAGGCGTCGATCCGCAATCTTGCGGAGGCGGAAGCGGCCGTCCTTCGTGGCCAGTTCAACCTAGCGAAGCTCCTCCGTGCCGTGGCCCACGCGCAGCGGGTGCAGG
>CADDYW010000068.1 GCA_902810745.1 Chloroflexota bacterium
CGAGGGAGCGAGAGCAGGGTGAGCGTTTTGTGCGTGGGATCGACGATCACGACCATCATCGAATCGGTCAGGTAGGCCCCATCGTGATTCCCACCCCCGTAGCCCAGCAAAAGAACGGCAAACCGCGGATCGTTCGGCACCTGGGTCGGGATGACCGCGGGAGTGTGCATCGGCACGGGGGTGGACTCGGTCACCGACGGAATCTCCGCCCCTGCCTTCTTTTCGCGTTGGGCCGCCGACGCCGTCGGCGATGCCGCGGCGATGGCAGCCGGCGTCGGCTCGGAGAGCACCGCTCGCACCGCTTCGTGGACCGGTGTCAGAAAGTAGAAGGGAATCAGGCCGAGAGCATATACCAGAAGCCCGAGAAACGCCGAGCGCGTGACAGGATCCCGGCGAAGGCCCGACGCCGTGAGCAGTCGATGGACGAAACGAGAGCGGAACACGCTGAGGATAGGCCTCCAGATAAGCTGACAGGTCGTCGGACCTGGCGATCAGTGTAGCACACCAGGGGCCCGGCTGACGCGGTGATGCGCGCCCAGGGTCGAGAATCGTCCTACACGTACAACGCTGCAGATCGATAAAAGGTTTCAGGCAGTCGCTCGATCCTCGCGTGTTCCCACGTGCAGCGCCACGGTGCCAAGGCCGAGTCGACGATAGCTGACGTCAGCGAGACCCGCCTCAGCAAGCAGCATGGCCAGGCGCCGGGCGTCGGGGAGCGGCGCGAGCGAGGCTGGCAGGTAACGATACGCGGCCCCCTCGCCGGTGACGAGTGTCCCGAGGAGCGGGATGACGTGGCGGAAGTACAGACCGAAGATCGATGCGAATGGCTCCGGCGGGTGGGTGATCTCCAGACAGACCAGCCGACCTCCTGGCTTTAGAGTCCGCGTCATCTCGGCAAGAGCGTCCCGAAGACTGGCGACGTTCCGCAGGAGGAACGCGCTGGTGACGCAGTCGAATGACCGATCCGGGAAGGGCAGCTTCAGCGCATCAGCAACAATGAAGGAGGTGACGCGCTCCAGTCCGAGCGCCCGCGCCTTTGCGCGGGCGACGACCAGCATCTCCTCGCAGAAATCGACGCCTACCACCCGCGCGGCACCGGCCCGGACGAGCGCGAATGCGAGATCTCCGGTGCCTGCGCCCACGTCCAGCGCCAGGCGTCCTGCTGGCACCGCGGCCGAGGCCGCTGCATCGCGCCAGCGTCGATCCAGACCACCGGTCATCAGCGCGTTCATCAGATCGTAACGAGGAACGATCCGCGCAAACATCGCGCGAACCCGCTCCGACTTGGTGCTTCCCGGGACTCCGGCTGGTACGACCTCGATCTCGGTCACGGTACGGTCACGACGGGGAGTCACGGCGAGCTCCCGGCGTTGGGGCGATCAGGAAGATCCAGACATCCCAGAGGATATGACTGACGATATTCGACGCCAGCCGCCGTAACAGGGCATACTGCACCCCCCAGAACACCCCGGCCGTGGCCGCCGCGCCGGTCAGAGTGAGGTTGCCCGAGGCAACGTGGACGGCCGCGTAGCAAGCAGAGGTGACCAGGGTACCACGACGTGTTCCCAGCCGCTCACCGAGGGATGCCTGGAGTAAACCACGCCAGAAAAGCTCTTCTCCTGGCGCGATGACACTGCTCAGGAGCAGCGCGATCAGCCAGCGCGGCGCACTGCGACGTAGCGCGTAGATACTCTCGATCTCGCTCGCCCCCCTCGGCAGCACCTGGCGCGTCACGCGATCTCCGATCTGGAACACCACGTAGAGACCTGCCGCGCTCAGCGCGCCGACGAGGACGTCTCGTCCGGTCGGGCGGATCTGCCGAAGCTTCGGACGGACGGCCAGCGCGTAGAGCCCCAGTCCGCCAGTCACCAGCGTCATGCGCGCCCAGAAGTTGACCCAGCGCGAGCGGAACGCCCAGCCGATGCCGAACAGCGCCGCGGCATAACCCGCCAGGGCATCCGTCACGTCAGATGAACCCCGGCGGATGCCAGGCCAAGCGCCAGGCACGCCCCAAAGATCAGGTGCAGGCGGGCCGTCTTCAGATCGATCTTGGCGATGGCCCGAGTCTGACCAAAAGCGCCAAGTGTCGAGGCCTGGAGGACCGACACCAGCGCGGGCAGGCTCAGGATCGTCAAGAGTGCGCCCACTGGCAGTGCCTGGACCATCGCGGCCAGGGCCACGACCAGGTACGCCCCGACGACCAGAGCAAGATACAGTGAGTGCGCGCGCCGTTTGCCAATCAGGGACGACAGCGTCAGCGCTCCGAGCCGCGTATCCTCACTCACGTCACGCCATTCATTCGCGTGGAGAATCGCGGCCACGAGCAGGCCCACCGGAATGGAGGCGACGAGCGCGCGCGCCGAGAAAGCGCCGGACACGGTATAGTAGCTGCCCTCGACCATCAGTGGCCCCATCAGGGCAAAAACCAGCGGCACACCCAGTGCGCGGTACTTGTACTCGAACGGTGGCGCGGTGTAGAAGTAGCCACCCAGAAGGCCGGCAACACCCAGGGCGGCGATGGGCCAGCCGCGAAGAGCGATGAACAGCAGGCCCAGCAGGACCGACACGCCGAAGCCTCCGAAAGCCAGTGCGAAGGCTTCTCGCTCGCTCACGACGCCCTTCAGAATCGCGTGAGAGGCCCGTGGCGAGGTAATGCTATCGGTACCGCGACGTACGTCGTAGATCTCATTGACGATGTTGGTCCCCAGCTGCAAGCCGACTGCGGCGATGAGCGTCAGGATAAAGAGCCACCACTGGAACTGACCATCGGCCCAGGCAAGCGCTCCGCCGACGGCGACCGGCGTGACCGAAGCGGTGAGGCTGAACGGTCGGGCGATCTCCAGCCAGGCGCTTGCCCTGCGGCGCACCTTCCACCACGTGCCTGGCTCCCGCGTCGCCACGCCCTCCGTCTGCTCGGTCGCGTCCGCCGCTGATGCTGTCAGCGCGGGCACTACTGGCCCCATCACAGGCGCGACGTGCCGTGCACCCAGGGCACCGTACGCCAGCCCGGCCTTGAAGATACCCTCAAGCTGCTGCTCTTCCTGGAGTACTGGTTGCAAAATTGGGAGATCCAATCCAGCTTCGTGATAATCCAGTGCCCGATGCGCGATCTCATCTGGCGTCCCACAGGCGATAAAGGCATCGAGCAGCTCGTCAGGAATCAGCTGGCCGGCGCGATGATAATCCTCCGCGCGCCAGGCGGCGGCGATCTCGTCGCGCAGCTCTCGCGGAAATCCGGCGCGCTTGAGCGATACATCGCTGAGCACCGACATCATGTAGATGACGAATGGCTCGCGCTTGGCGCGATTCAGCGCCGCGCGCCGACTCTCATCGACCAGGCAGAGCAGGTAGCCCGCGAACTCGATCTCGTCCGGCGACCGCCCGGCCGCGACCGCCGCGGCAGCTGCCCGACGGCGAATCGATCGAATCGCCGGAATCGACTCGGCTGGACGAGCCAGGTACCCGTCTGCCTTCTGCCCGCACAGCTCGACGAAACGCGACTGGTATCCCGCGATGTAGATGGGAATCCGATAGGTCGGCGGGAACATGGGCTGGACCGGCAGCGACCGTGGGTTCAGGGTCACTCGCTCGCCGCGCCAGAGGGTTCGCAGCACGTCCATCGCCTCGGATACTCTGGCCACGGTATCATCGATGGGAATGTTCATCTGCGACAGCCGCAGGGGCAGTCCACTCCCGAGGGCAAGAACCATCCGTCGCGGCGCCAGATTATCGAGCGTCGACAGGGTCATCGCCAGCACGACCGGGTGGCGGGTGTAAGGGTTGAGAGCACCCAGCCCCACGCGCATCTCTTCGGTCGCCTCGGCAACCGCGGTCACGTAGGTGACCGCGTCCCTTTCGAAGTAGCTATCGTGGAACCAGACCGACTCGAATCCTAGGCCTTCGGCGCGTCGGGCGTAGTCGATGGCATCGCGCACGTCCCCTCGCGCCGCCAGGCCCAGACCCACGCGACGTCCAAGCATCCTCATGCCTACCTGGTGCAAAATCAGGGTCCACGTCCACCTGCGCACCCCGCGCCGGGTAGGGAACACCCACGATACCCCAGGTGTCCCGTCCTGGCGGGGCGCCTGCACGTGACAGTGCTTCTATGCTAGCCAGACCCCCTCGAGACGTCAACTGCCGGGTCCGTGGCCACGCCTCGCCAGGTGAGCCAGAAGGGCAGGGAGCGGAAGGCAGTTCAGCACGTGCTTCGGCTCGACCCACGCCCGGCGAGCAGTAAAGATGCCATAGGGCAGCAGATCGAAGTTATCGGTGGCGTGCGCATCGGTATTGATTGCAAGCCAAACGCCCTTATCGACGGCTCGGCGAGCGTGGAGGTCGTCGAGGTCGAGCCGCATCGGATTCGCGTTGATCTCCAACGCCGTCCCGCTCTCGGCACACGCATCGATCAACGCCTCGAGATCGACATCGTACGGCTCGCGGCGACCAATAAGGCGCCCACTCGGGTGTCCGATGATGTCGACGTGCGGGTTACGGGCGGCCGAGATCAGGCGCGCGGTCATCTTCTCGCGCGGCTGCCCAAAGCTGCTGTGGACCGAGGCAACGACCACGTCGAGCTCGGCCAGGACATCATCCGGGAAGTCAAGCGAGCCATCGGCACGGATCTCCAGCTCGACCCCCAGCAGCAGCCGTGGCCCGTTCCCGCGGCCATTGATCTCGTCGACAATCGCCCGCTGCTGGCGTATACGCTCGACGGTCAGCCCATTCGCAACACCAAGAGACTGCGAATGATCGGTGAGTGCCAGGTACTCGTAGCCACGATCACGTGCCGCCAGCCACATCGTCTCGATCGAGGCAGTCCCATCGCTCCAGTTGGAATGGCTGTGCAGATCCCCTCGAACATCCCCGACCTCGATCAGACGTGGAAGCCGACCGGTCACCGCCGCTTCGATCTCACCCGCGTCTTCGCGCAGCTCGGGCGGGACCCAGATCAAGCCAAGCTGCTCGTACACGTCGGCTTCTTCCGCTCCAGCCAGGCGACGATCAGTCGACGGATCGAAGAGGCCGTATTCGTTCAATCGCCAGCCCTTCCGCACCGCGATCTCGCGCAAGCGGACGTTGTGCTGCTTGGAACCGGTGAAGTACTGAAGTGCAGCACCCCAGGAGTCCGGCGCGATCACGCGAAGGTCTACCTGCTGCTGCCGCGCCGTAAGAATCGACGCCTTCGTGTCACCGCGAGCGACCACCTCCTGCACCAGCGGCAGAGACGTGAAGGCCTTCAGCACCTCCTCCGGGCGCTCGCTCGTAGCCAGAACGTCGAGATCGCCAATCGTGTCTCGACGCCGACGGACCGAGCCGGCCCCCTCGATCCGAATGACCGCGTCAGAACCCGTCCGAAGCATCTGCACGATCTCCTCGACAATCGGCAGTGCGACGCCGAGCGGCACCCGGCGCCCGCGCTGCTCCCAGCGCTCCAGCTCGCGCTGCAGGTTCTGCACGGTCTTCTCGCCCATGCCCGGCAGCGATGCAACCTGCCCCTCCTGGAGTGCTCTCTGCAGATCGGCGATACTCCGAACCTGCAAACGGTCGTAGAGTAGCTTGACCTTGCGCGGACCGAGACCGGGGATCTGCAGGAGATCCAGGAGGGTCTCGGGGACCTCCTCCTTGAGGCGCTCGTAGTACGCGAGCCGACCGGTCTCCAGGATCTCCTGGATCTTGGCGGCGATCGCTTCTCCAATGCCCGGGACCGTGCGAAGGCGTCCCTCGGCGGCGATCACCGCGAGGTCCTCCGTCAGGCCTTCAATGTGCCGCGCCGCATCACGGTATGCATTGACCCGAAAGCGATTTTCGCCCTTGATCTCGAGCGAGTCGGCGATCGCGGCGAAAATCGCAGCGATTTCGTCATTACGCACGTCCGCCCCCAGGGTGAATCTCAGGCAGCGACCGAGGGGCAATCGTGCTCGCCGTCGCGAGCAAAACGCCAGTACGCCACGCCATGCGTCTTCAGTCCCACGGCTTACGCCTTGCTCATTCGAGCAGCCGGTTCCCGGCGGCCACCCGGCTGTACCAGCGGCCGCTCTCCTTGATCGTCCGCTCCTGCGTCGCGTAGTCGACGTAGACAATGCCAAACCGTTTCGTGTAGCCAAACGCCCACTCGAAGTTATCCATCAGCGACCAGGCAAAAAAGCCGCGGAGGGGCGCTCCATCCTCGATCGCCGCCTTCGCCGCCGCGAGATGCCGCGCGTAGAAGCGTGTTCGCCGCGGATCCTCGATCCGCCCATCCTGTGACGGAGCATCGTCGTACGCCGCTCCATTCTCGGTGATGTAGAGCGCGGTGGTCGGGTAATCGCGGCAGACGCGCAGCAAAAGATCGTAGAGGCCCCGCGGGTAGATTGCCCAGCCCATGTCGGTGAGCTCGGCACCCGGTACCGGCGCGATTCCAACCCGCAACGGCGCACTGGCCGGATCGTCGCGTACAAAGGCCGGGCTGTAGTAATTGATGCCGAGAAAATCCGTGGGCGTGGCGATCACGTCGAAGTCGGAGGGATCGGTTGCCGGGGCCAGATCCGGGCCGTAGAGGGAGATCAGATCGCGCGGGTAGCCTCGGCCATACAGTGGATCCAGGAACCATCGATTGAAGAATCCATCGTAGCGGTGTGCCGCGTCGCGATCGGCCACGCTGTCAGTGGCGGGGTACGCGGGCGTGAGGTTCAGGGTGATACCCACCCGCGCCTGAGGGCTGTTGCGTCGCAGGACTGGCACCGCCAAGCCATGGGCGATGAGAAGGACGTGCATCGCCTGCAGGGCATCGCGTGGATTCTTGCGTCCGGGCGCATGCTCGCCACTGTGATAGCCAAGAAAGCCGCTGCACCAGGGCTCGTTCAGCGTGATCCAGTTTCGGACCCGATCCCCCAGTCGACGCGACACCACGTCGGCATACTCGACGAACGCGTCGGCGGTCTTTCGATTGGGCCAGCCGCCCTGATCCTCGAGCACCTGCGGCAGATCCCAGTGATACAGCGTCACCCACGGCGTAATGGTTGCTTCGAGCAGACCGTCGATCAGGCGATCGTAGAAGGCAAGTCCTGCCTCGTTGATCCGGCCTCGGCCATCGGGCAGAACGCGGGGCCAGGAGATCGAGAGGCGGTAGGCGTTCAGGTTCAGATCGCGCATCAAGCGAATATCGTCGCGCCAGCGATGGTAGTGATCGCAGGCGACATCGCCGGTGTCGCCATTGATCGTCTTCCCCGGCGTATGGCTAAAACGGTCCCAGATCGATTCGCCACGGCCATCGTCTTGCGCCGCACCCTCGATCTGGTAAGCGGCTGTCGCCGCGCCCCAGACAAAATCAGCAGGAAAGCGTGCATCTCGGTACTGCACGTCGGCACTCGTCACGCGTTTGCTCCTCAGGGCGTAGTGAGTAGGTACTTCGGTGGGAACAGGCCCACGTCCCGATCGAGATCAATTCTACGCCGTTCGCAGCGTTCCGGCTTCCCTTTCGACGCGCACGCGTCTCACCCCTCTCCATCCGGGATGGAGAGGGGTCGCGGGAGGCCGTGTCACCTCACCCGTCGTCACGAAATTTCGACGTTCAGCGACTGGGACCCAGGACCGTCGAACGTGAAGGTAGCGCGGGAGGGATCATCACAGGCTGCCCAGGATCTCGCGCATGGCCGCCCCCTGCTCGGCATAGTAGCGGGCCAGGATGGTCGTGTCCGCAGCCATGCAGAAGTGCTTGACCCCCAGCTTCACGTAGTACTCGGCCTCGCTCGCGTCGGTAATCTCGGCACGCGGCTGGACTCCCATCTTCAGCGCGGTCTTGATCGTGTACTCCCGCGCTTCGACGACTTGCGGGCTCCCCCGCTGGCCCGCCTGCCCAATGCTCATCGAATAGTCCGACGGCCCGAACTGCACCATGTCGATCCCAGGCACCGACAGAATTGCCTCGAGATTCTCCACCGCCTCCTTTTTCTCGATCATCAGAACGATCACAGCGTCGCGGTATTCCTGGACGAGCGCAGCAGGGCCGCCCGACGCCGCGCGACCGCCCGCCATCCCGTGGGTTCCGCCGTCCTCCGGCGTCTCCGGCCGAACGATTCGCACACATTCGCGGGCATCCTCGGCAGTTCGAACGTCGGTAAAGAGAAGATTCTGGATACCCGCGGCCATCGCACGAATGGCAAGGTGGTGCTGAGCTGAACGCTCCATCTTGATCAGACCGGTGAAGTTCGGAAAAAGCTCGATAGCGCGCCCGAGGTTATCCAGTGCATAGAGATCGTACGGCGCGTACTCGGCGAGAAATTCGACGTAGTCAAACTTCTGGCTGCGGCCGACGAGCTCGGTGATGGTGGGCCAGGAGCTCTGTAGCCTTGTTCCCAGACTGGGCTTACCCTCTCGCAGTAGTGTCCGCAGACGATTCTCTCGCATGGCGCTCTTCCTCCTCACGTCGATCCACGGCCCCCTCTCGAGGCCGCCGCCGGTCACGGCGGGTGACATCGCACCGCCGGCCCGACGGTCTATTATGGCTAACAGGGGCGAACCGGGCAATGGCCAGCGTTCGGACCGCGATCATCCATCGCCGCGGGGGATCGGCGGCGCCGGACAGAGCGATCGATCCTCAGCGCGTGACGCCCGAGATCTTCATCAGATCCTGGAGACGGGCACTCAGCTCGCGCGTCGTCTGGGGATTATCCTGGGCCAGGTTCTTCTGCTCGGCTTCGTCGTCGCTCAGGTGATAGAGCTGAACCTCGCCATTCGCGTCGTTGCGGATCAGCTTCCAATCCCCGTAAGTCAGGACCGAGACGAACGAATCGTCGGCGAGCTCGGTGAAGGCGGCACGGTCACTACCATCTGACTGGCCACGAATGAGCGGCAACAGCGAGGTACCCTGCACTGTCTTCTGGGCACGCAGCCCGGTGAGATCGAGCAAGGTCGGCATGACGTCGATGACCTGGGCCGGGGCCGCGATGGTGACTCCGGACGGGAGGCGACTCGGGAAATGCATGATAAGCGGGATACGAATCTCGGATTCGTAGACTGCCTGTCCGTGGGTCCAGTCGTCGTGCTCGCCGAAGCTCTCGCCGTGGTCGCCGGTCACCGTGATGATCGTATTGTCCTGGAGATCATACTTTTTCAGGTAGTCGAGGAGTCGGCCAAGCTGGAAGTCGGCAAAGGCGATCTCTCCCTGGTACAGCTCGGTCAGACGCGCCAGATCACCTGCGCTGAGCGTGATCTGGTCATTCTCGATCTTGTGGATGGTCTCGACTGACCCGTCGACGCTCCCCTGGTAGTCCAGGCCAAGGATATGGTCGTAGCCCTTCGGCGGGGCGTACGGATAATGCGGGTCGTAATAGTGGACCCAGAGGAAGAACGGCCCCGCCTGCGCGTGTGCGTCGAGCCATTCGAACACGGCCTGATTGGTGACGTCGGCCCGGCCATCCAGCGATTCCTCGATGCGATCGCTTTGCCCGAGCACGGCATCTGCCGTCTTCACAATCGGGACCTGCGCCTTGATCTGGCGGAAGGTAGCGGCCAGCTGCTCCAGGCGTGGATCGGAGAAGATCATCGACCGATTGAGGACGTACCCCGCGTACGTCTGGAAACCCTGGTCGAGTCCGCAGAACTGTGGATCGAGGCTCACCCAGCTATAGATGCCGGCGGTCTGATAGCCAGCGCGTGCAAAGATGCTGGCAAGTGTTTGCGTATCAGGCCGCAGCTTATCGACCATGTGCACCTTCACACCACTCGTGCTTGCATAGAGGCCCGTCATCAACGAAGCGTGCGAGGCGTTGGTCTGCGGAAGCTGACAGATTGCCCGATCGAAACGCACTCCCTCGCGGGCGAGCTGATCCAGAACCGGCGTGTGTGCCTGCGCGAAGCCATAGGCGCCCAGGCGGTCGGCCCGGAGCGTATCGATGGTGACGAGGAGAACGTTCGGCTGGCGGGGCGCCTCGGTTGGAGTGGGGCTCGGGGGCACGGCGCGTTGCTCGGCTCGACCGGGTGATACGGTAGGCCGAGCAGTCGAGGATTCCGACGACGTTAGGGCGGGCCGGGTGGCGGTTGGATTGGGGACGACCGTCGGCCCGGTCGAGGGAGTACGTGACGGAGTCGGCAGCAGAAAGGCTCGCTCCGATACCGGCGGCCGGCCACCGCCGCACGCCGCGGCAAATAGGGCCGTCAGACCGACCGAACCAAGGATCGCCGAGTGCCCGAGGAAGCTTCGTCGTGTCTGGCGCTTCGGTCGCTTCTGGCCACGCACTGCATCCTCGCTCGAGCCCTGCCCTGGCCGGCTGTCCTCACCCGACCGCATCCCGCACACCCCTGACACTCACCCGGATCTGGTGGATCCGGGCCGATTCTCCCCTGCGATTGTACGCCCCGCGGCGCACGCGCGAGTCGTCATCCTTTGACTACTCGTAGCGCAGCGCCTCGATCGGGTCAAGCTGCGATGCCTTGCGAGCCGGATAGTAGCCGAAGAACACCCCAACCAGCGCGGCGAAGCCGAACGACAGGACGATTGCCTGGGCGGTCACGATCGTGCTCCATCCGGCGAGCTTGCTCAGGCCGATCGATCCGCCCATCCCAATCAGAATGCCGATGATGCCGCCGACAACGCTCAGGAGCACCGCCTCGATCAGGAACTGCGTCAGAATGTTGCTCTTGCGCGCTCCCACCGCCATGCGAATCCCGATCTCGCGCGTCCGCTCGGTAACCGAGACCAGCATGATATTCATTATGCCAATACCGCCGACGACCAGAGAGACCGCGGCAACACCGGCGAGCAGCCAGGTGAGAGTATCGCTGGTCTGCTGGACCGTATCGATGATCTGGTTATTGTTGCGCACCCGGAAGTCGTCAGGCTGTCCCGGTCGAATGCGGTGTCGAACCTCCAGCAGATCCGTGATGGCCTGCTGGACCGTATCGATCTGGTCCGACTGCGCAACCTGGACGTATATACTATTGACGAACGGACGGTGGAAGAGCCGAATCTGCGCGGTTTCATACGGCATCAGAATGATATCGTCCTGATCCTGGAATCCGTTGCTTCCCTTCGCCGCCAGCACCCCCTTCACCGTGAACGGGACGTTACGGATGAGGATCGTCTGCCCGACCGGATCGGTGTTGGGGAAGAGATTACGCGCGACTGTCTGGCCGATGTCGCAGACGAGAGCGGCCGAGGCTTCATCGGCGTCGGTGAAAGCCTCTCCCTCGGCGATCTGCCAGTCCTGAACCGTGAAGATTGACGGATAGCCTCCCTGGATCTCGGTGGCCCAGTTCTGGTCACCGGCGACGACCTGGGTGTTTCCCGCGTTCAGGTTCGGGCTCACGGCGATAACCCCTGGAACCTGGCTCAGGATCGCCTTTGCATCGTCCTCGTTCAGCGATGGCAGCCCGCCGTTGCCCGTACGCACGCCTCCCACGTTGCCTGAACCGGGCATGATCACGAGGAGGTTCGTTCCCAGACGTGTCAGGCGCTCCTGAACCGACTGGCGTGCACCTTCTCCCAGCGAGATCATCACGATCACCGCGGCCACGCCAATGATGATTCCCAGCATCGTCAGCAGCGCCCGCATCTTGTTTGCCTGGAGTGCTTCGAGCGCGGATGAGATGCTCTGTCCAACCGCCATGGAACCGGTGGCATCGCTCGGAAGTGGCCCGAGACCCGCGATCCCCAGGTGCTCGGCGGGCTCGGTCGCTTCCGACACGACCTCAGCGGATCCGGGAGACAATACGGCCGCCGTGGCGCCTAGCTTCCCGGCCGTCCCGTTGGTAGTAGGGTGCACGCGGGACTCCAATGTCTCGTGATCGCGAGCCCCCGAGCTATCGTCTACCCGTTTCATACAGTATCCACCTCCGGTTCTTCTGACGGCAGCTCCGCCAGTACCGCCGCGGCGAGACGGCGGTTCGCATTGAGCTGATCCTGAATCACCCGGCCATCTCGAAAGCGCACGATCCGCTTGCAGTAGGTGGCGATGTCTGGTTCGTGCGTTACCAGGACGATGGTAATGCCGTGGGCATTCAGTCGTTGGAGAATCGCCATCACCTCGACACTCGTTCGACTATCGAGATTCCCCGTTGGCTCGTCGGCGAGGATGATCGATGGCCCGTTGACCAGGCTGCGTGCGATGGCAACCCGCTGCTGCTGACCGCCGGACATCTCCGACGGTCGATGCCCGGCCCGGTCGGCAAGCCCTACCAGCGCGAGGGCAGCCATCGCGCGCTCCTCGATCATCTTCTTCGGAACGCCCGAATAAATCATCGGCAGGGCAACGTTGCCGAGGGCGGTCATGCGGGGCAGAAGATTGAAGCCCTGGAAGACGAAGCCAACTTTCCGACTGCGCACGAAGGCAAGGGCATCGGCGTCGAGCCTGGCCACGTCGATGCCATCGAGCAGGTAGGTTCCGCTCGTCGGGCGATCAAGGCAGCCGACCAGGTTCATGAACGTGGACTTTCCCGAGCCAGATGCTCCCATCACCGCGACAAACTCGCCAGGGTAGACGTCGAGCGTGACTCCCCGCAGAGCATGAACGACAGTGGCTCCCAGGTGATAATCCTTGGTGAGATGCTCGACGTGGATCGTTGGCTCCGCCGGTGCGCTGTTATTCGCCGAGGGCATCATCGTCCGAACCCACCGACCAAAACGTTGCCCCGAGGGCCACCCTGCTGTCGACTCGCGGTGGCGATGCTGCCTCCCTGCTGTCCGACCACGATCAGATCGCCTTCCTGCAGCCCAGAGACAATCTCCGTGGTCGATCCATCGGTGATCCCCAGCTCTACCCGCACGGGAACGAGCTGTCCCTTGTTTAACGTCAAGACTACACCGCGATTGGCCAGCGCCGCGCGATTCGTGCCCGCGCCGGCGCCCTGCCCACCGGTGGACTGGCCCTGCCGGCTCGCCCCGGCACCTTGCCCGCCGGCCCGGGGTGCCGCGCCCGAACCACCATTGCTGGCTGCTTGCTGCCGCTGAGGCGTTTGCCCGGCGTTCTGTCCACCCGCGCGATTCAAACCCCGGCCCTGAGCCTGGCCCTCGCCGCCGAACTGAACGAGCCCATCGCGAAACGCGGCTTGCGCAAACGATAGCGCCGTGTTCGGCACGACCAGAACGTTATTCCGGCGCTCCGCGATTATCGTCGCCGCCGCGGTCATGCCAGGGTAGAGCGTCGCATCGTTCTGAGACTGAATCGAGCAGGTGACATTGTAGTTGACGACATTCTGCACGACCGTGCCAATCGGCTGAATACTCAGAACCTTACCCGTGAATCTTTTGTCGGGGAACGCGCTCACGGTAAACGTCACCGGGTCGCCGATCTTGACCTTGCCAATGTCGGCCTCGTTGACCTGCGCGGTCACCTGGAGGTTGTTGAGGTCGACCAGAGTGATCAGCGCTGACGGCGAGACCGACGTGTTGGCATTGACCGGTCCACCCGTGACCTCCTGTCCCACCGTCCCATTGACGGCCGCGACGACCCCATCAAACGGCGCGATCAGTGTTGCGGCATCCAGGTTATTCTGGGCCGTCTCGACCGCCGCCTGCGCGTTGACCACCTGCGCCTTCGCCGCCGCGATGTCCGCGGGCTCAGGTGGAGCAACCGTCTGGTTGTAGCTTGCCTGGGCCGATTTCAACGCTCCGGCTGCCTGATCCGCCTGTGCCTGCGCGTTCTGGACTGTCGCCGTTGCCTGCGCCTGGGCCTGCGTAACGCCGTTCTGGGCTGCTGCCAGCGCTGCCTGGGCCTGCTTGACCTGATTCTGTGCACTGACAACTGCCGCCGCGAACTTCGCCTTGTCGTTGGCAAGCTGAGCATTCGCCTGATCGAGCTGAGCCTGCGCCTGAGCAATCTGCTGCTGATCCTGCTGCAGCGCCTGTGCCACCTGCGCCGCTGCGGTGTTTACCGCCGTCTCTGCTGCCGCTACGTTTGCATTCGCTGCCTGGCAGTCCGCCCCCTTGGATCGCCCACAGGTCGCATCCCGGCTGATCTGCACCGCCCACAGGTTATCCTTCGCTTTCTCCAGATTCTGCTGCTGGATCGGCCCATCGGCGGCGGCGGCTGCCTTGGCGTTCTCCAGGTTTTTCTGCGCATTAGCGATTGCAGTCTGGTCGGCGGCAAGTCCTCGCGCCTCCTGGTCCTGCGCGGCCTTGAGCGCATCCTGGGCTGCGGCGAGGTTGAGCTCGGCCGTGCGTACGCTCTGCTGCGCCGCGGTCACGTTGTTCGCCGCGGTGGTCTTGGCGGTAGCAACACTGGCCTGGGCATTCACAGCTGCCTTCCGCGCGTTATCGACCGCGGTCTGGGCAACCTGCTTCTGCGCATCGGTCGCTCCCGCCATGACCTTCTGGAGATTCGCCTGTGCTTGCTCGAGGTTGGCCTTCGCCTGATCGAGCGCCGCCTGCAGGTCGGTCGTATCGAGCTTCGCCAGGACCTGCCCCTTCTTGACCGCCTGCCCCGGCTGAACGTCAAGCTCGGCGAGCTTGCCTGACGATTTGAACGTCAGCGGGAGCTGATTCACGGCCGCGATCGGACCGGTCGCGATGACACTGACCTCGATGTTGCCTCGGGACACCGTCGCCGTCTGGAAACTCGGCGCTGCCTGCCGGAGGCCAGGAATCAGGTCTCGCACCTGCGCGAGAACCCCCGTCACCCCGAGAATTCCAACGACGATCACGAGTATTATCGCGCCCACGAGCACACGCGGAACGCCCATGCGGCCACGAGGCGGAAACGGAACGACAACTGTTCGTGCCATTTAGCTCTCACTTCCCAATTATCTACTTTGGAAGCGTTTGACGCGCCCCAAGCGTTTCGTCGACCCGAACGTTGCCATCAGCACAGGGTCTCGGGATTGCGCTGGCGCACGGCGAGGAGAGAACGGCCTGGGTGCAACCACCTATCACCTGATCAGATAGTATGACCAAAATGTTAAGTGCCAATTAAATGTCAAATAGGGATAAGTAAAACCCATCAGGCAGCCGGAGCAATCAGCGGCATAACGCCGATGCCACGCCCTGACTTCGGATGTGGACCGACAACGATGGGGCGCTCGCGACCGAAGACGCCGACGACAAGGTGCCCCTCGGCATACCGGTCGGACGTCCAGGTGTAGCCACCGACAAGTGGGAACTCGCCAGTCGTGCGGGCGTGATACCAAAGGATCTGGACGTACATGGCCGCCGAGCCGATGACCGCCTGGCATCCCCTCGGCGCCGATCGGTTGAAGTCGGCGATCAGATCCTCACACTCCTCGTAGCGACAGTTCAGGCTACCACGAAGAAAAGCCGGCTGGTAGGCGATGCTTCCGGCTCGCGTTGGAGTCTCGATCACACCAGCGGCAAACTCTTTGAAGTAGCGATCTCCACGAAATGGCGCGCCCCGGTCGCGCAAGAGTGCGAGAGTAAGCCCGGCTGGAATCTCGACGATGGTCCAGCCTCCCCGGCGCAGGTTCTCGGCAACGCCGGGAGCGAACGTCGTACGGTTGGGCCCGTGAGCTTCCTGCTCTCCGCTGACGTGCACAGAGTGGGTGCGCCCGGCCTCGGCTGCCGCGGAGCCCGTCGAGATCCGATCCACCTCTGCCAACCTCACGTGGGATCTACAGTCCATTGTACCGCGATTGCTTTCCTGAGGACACCGGCGGAGTAAAATCATGAAAGCCGGTTGCTGCGAGAACACCCTCAGACGATGCTCGAGCGACGGCGTCTGATATACTGGTAATCTCGCGCGGGACACGTGGAGAGGGCCGGCCACGTGAGGTAGACCGAATGTTACCAGGAGACGAAGGCGATCAAGCCAACGAAGGTTATACGATGCCCGCAGTCACGACACGAGATGCGACCGTCCTCTTCTACCTTTCCGAGGTCGTCGGCACGCCGGTAACCAGCCCATCGGGCGAGCGCCTGGGTACACTGCGCGACCTGATCGTGCAGGTCGGCACTGAGCCCTTTCCCAAGGTCAAGGGTCTCGTCGTGGCCGTCGGGGGCATTTCGATGCCAATCTACGTGCCCTGGGACGCCGTCGAGTCGATCGGCCGATTCGGAGTCAAGCTTCTGACCAGCCGTCTCGACCTGCGCCCCTTCGAGCGTCGTGACGGCGAGGTGCTGCTTGCGCGAGATATCCTCGACAAACAGATCGTCGACGTCGCCGGACGGCGCGTCGTTCGCGTCAACGACGCCCAGCTCGCGCTCTACGGGCGCACACTTCGGCTCGTCGCGGCGGACGTGAGCACCGCGGGATTCCTCGCGCGGGTCCTTCCGCGCTGGATGATCGAAGGACGGCTGACGCGAAAGCTGATCTCCTGGAGTCAGGTAGAGTTCTTTGCGAGCGAAGTTCCGCAGGTGAAGCTCGCCATTCCCCACGATAAGATCGCGCGTTTGCATCCAGCCGATATCGCTCAGCTCGTCGAAGAGCTCGCCTATCCCCAGGCCAGTGAGGTGCTCACCTCACTCAACGAGCCGCTTGCCGCGGATACGGTCGAAGAGCTTGAACCATCGCTCTCCACCGCGATCATCTCCTCGCTGCCCCCGGAAGACGCCGCCGACATCCTGGAGGAGATGGATCCCGACGACGCTGCTGACCTGCTGGGCGAGCTTCCCGCCGAGCAGGCCGAAGGACTGCTCAAGGAGATGCAGGCCGATGAGGCCGCCCAGGTGCAGCAGCTCTTGACCTACCCCGAGGACTCGGCGGGCGGCATGATGACTACTGACTTCGTGGCAATGCCGGAGTACCTGACCGCACGGCAGGCTATTGGCCGCCTGCGGCAGCAAAAGGAGCTTCCCGATCAGATCTATTACATCTACGTGGTCGACCACGAGATCGACGGTCATCTCGTCGGCATCATCTCACTGCGTCACCTGGTTACCGCGCCCCCGGACTCTCGCCTTCGCGAGATCATGATCCGCGACATCATCAAGGCACACGTGAACGATCCGGCCGACGAGGTCGCCCGGACCATTGCCCACTACAATCTCCTGGCACTGCCGGTGGTGGACGAGAGCGATCACCTCCTCGGGGTGGTCACCGTGGACGACGCCATCGACGTGATTCTGCCCGAAGAGTGGCAGCGCCGGCTGCCCAAGATCTTCCGGTGAGTGTGGCGGTGCCGGCGTGGCGCTGAAGGGTGTCCGGTGGGCGCCACTCTGGCAGGTGGTCGCGCACCCCTGGATCTCCTTTCGAGATCAGATTCGTCGCTTCGGCAAGGGTCCGCTCCGTCGGCTGCCCATTCTGCCGTATCTGGGAGTCCTCGGGCCCGGTCTCATCTCGGCTGCAGCCGGGGATGACGCCGGGGGTATCGCGACGTACGCCAGTGCCGGTGCTACGTACGGATACGATCTCCTCTGGATGATCGTTCTGGTCACCGTCAGCTTGATCGTCGTACAGGAGATGTGCGCGCGCATGGGCGCGGTGACCGGTAAGGGCCTGTCCGAGCTCATCCGCGAGCGCTTTGGCCCCCGCTGGACCGTCTTCGCCATGCTTCTCCTGCTCATCGCGAACAGTGTGATCACGATCTCAGAGTTTGCCGGTATCGCCGCGAGCTTCGAGCTCTTTGGCGTAACCCGGTATCTCTCGGTACCCGTGAGCGCAGCCTTGCTCTGGTGGTTGCTCACGCACGGATCCTACACGCGCATCGAGCGGGTCTTCCTGGTGATGGCGATGGTCCTCCTGGCCTACCCGATCTCGGCGTTTTTCGCGCACCCTGACTGGTCCGCGGTGATCCAGGCCACGCTGCTGCCGCGCTTCCGCTTGACCAGTGACTTCATCTTCATCTTTGTCGCGACGGTGGGGACGACGATCACCCCGTACATGCAGATCTACGTTCAGTCCTCGGTTGTCGACAAGGGAATCACCGTCCGCGAGTATCACTTCGAGCGGCTCGACGTGATCGTTGGCTCGATCTTCGGGGATCTGGTTAGCTTCTTCATCATCGTCTCCACGGCAGCAACCCTCTTCGCCCATCAGGTTTCCATCACGACTGCCGCGGACGCGGCGCTCGCCCTCGCGCCGATCGCCGGCCGCTACGCCGAGCTTCTCTTTGGAGTTGGTCTCCTCGGCGCATCCGTGCTCGCGGCCGGTGTTCTACCGGTCACGACCGCCTTTTCGATTACCGAAGCCTTCGGCTGGGAGAAAGGCTTATCGACGACACCCAGCGAGGCGCCGGTCTTCTACTACCTTTTCAGCTCGATGATCGCCGTCGGAGCGCTGGTCACGTTGATTCCTGGCATCCCCCTGATCCAACTCCTCCTCGTCGCCCAGGTGATTAACTGTCTCTTGCTGGTACCGCTCCTCATCTTCATCGTGCGCCTGGCCAGCGACACGGAGGTAATGGGCTGCTACCGCAATGGCGCCACCTTCAACGTGCTGGCCTGGGGAACCGTGGTCGCGATCGGGGTTCTGGCCACGCTTTACGTCGTGGCGAATATCGTTGCGCCGCTCCTGGGGATCAACATTGGCAGCTGACGCGCGGGAACGAACCGTTCGAGAAAAGAAGACCGGCGTCCAACGTTAGGGTTTTGGACGCCGGAGAAGATCTTTGAATCGCGTGCGTGAGACTATCTTCCGATACCAGGTCGTGCCAGGGAATAACCCAATCCTCCTATTCTGCGTTACCCAAAGGTACTATCATCGGCCCGCCCTCCGGCGCGCGATGCGCCACTCCCGTGACCAGTCGCACCAGTTGGGGACGAGGTACCTCCAGACGTCGTTTGCTCCGCCGGTCAGGCTTTGATCAGTCAGAGACTCTCCCGGTCGACTCCACCTTCCCTCGCCTGGAGCCCCGGTCGGAGCGCATAGAGCTCATCGTAGAACTCGATCAGGAGCGGTTCAGAGAGCGCAGCGCGAGCGCTCGACCAGAACTGGTCGGCCCAGCCCTCCACGCTCGCGCGCCGTCGCGTGCGTGGACGAAGCTTTTCCAGGTACCGCCCGTAGAGGCGCTCGTATTCCAGCGCCTGCAAGGCCATTTCGAGCTTGTCCAGCTGACGGACGATCCGTGCCTCCGGGCTTGCCTCCGACTCGTACTCTCGCCAGAGGTCGTCAAGGACAAGTCCTTCGGGTAATTTCTCGACAATCTGGCCGAAGGCCACTCGTTCTCGCTCTCGCTTTTCGGACGATGTCACCCGATCCGCTGGCGTCAGATCGCCAGTCCGCGCCTCTGCCAGGTCGTGAATCAACGCGAGGTGAACCATCTTTTCGACGTTCAGGCCGAGTCGGGAGCCAAACAGCAGGGCCATCAGGGCAAGGCGAAAACTGTGATCGGCAACACTCTCTGGCTCCGGAATTCCAACCCGAATCCAGCCGGCGCGCCGTAACCGCTTCAGGGCTCCCGCGGCGTCCAGCAACGGCTGCAGGACGGTGATGAGATCAGACATCCACACCTCTCGTTGAGCAAGCTCTCACAGCGTGCACCCTACGATGCGCGACCGATGGACCGATCGCCCGTCGGCCGCAGTATAATAGCAACCTGGCACGTCAGGCATGCCTGCACAACATTTGGCGGTTTTATCTGACACACTCCAGGCGCACGCGCTTGTAAGATTTTGCTGAAGGTCGAGCTGAAGCGAGAGATTTCGGCGCCTATGCACCATCCTGATCACGAACCCGATCATTGCCTGATCCGGCTATGGTTCAATCTCGACCGACAGATCGCCCGGCGTCGGGCCCAGATCATCGGTCCGCTGCTCGCGCTCGTGGCAGCGCTTTTCCCGCGCGTCGCTCTCGCGGATATTCGGTCGCCGTTTAATCCCGCCTCGCCTCAGGGCGACGCGATCGCGAACCTCTTCTGGTTCGTCATCGTCATCGCGGCAGTCATCTTCGTCGGGGTCGAGGGGGCCATCATCTACTCATCCGTGGCGCACCGCGACCGCCCGGGGCGAGTGCCATCCCAGTTTTCGGGAAGTCGCCGCGTCGAGATCGCCTGGACGATTGCCCCCGCCTTGCTCCTGGTCATTGTCTTCGTCCTGACCGTGCGCACGATGAATCAGGTCAGTGAGCCGGGAAGCCAGCCACTCCGTGTTGACGTCCTCGCACATCAGTGGTGGTGGGAGTTTCGCTATCCGGACGAAAACCTCGTCACGGCGAACGAGCTCCACGTGCCAGTAGGTCGGACCGTCGAACTGCGCCTGGAGTCCACCGACGTGATCCACAGCTTCTGGGTGCCGGAGCTCGCGGGCAAGGTAGATGCCAACCCGGGCCATCCCTACACACTGGTTTTCACGGCACAGAAGCCTGGCACCTACCTGGGCCAGTGCAGCGAGTTTTGCGGCGTTGGGCACGCCTGGATGCTCATCCGGGTGATTGCGCAGACGCCATCGGACTATGAGGCCTGGGTACAGGCTGAGAAACGCCCGGCCGCGCCACCAACCGGCCTGGCGAGCGAAGGCCAGAGGATTTTCATGCAGCAGCCGTGTCAGAACTGTCACACCATTGCCGGCACGGCAGCCAGCGGCACGGCTGGGCCAGATTTGACGCACGTCGGCAGCCGACAAACAATCGGAGCGGGAGTTCTCGCGAACACTCCCGCGAACATGGAGCGCTGGCTCCAGAATCCACTGGCAGTGAAGCCCGGCGCACTCATGCCGAACTTCAATCTCACGCCTGACGAGCTACGCGCCCTCGCTGCCTATATGGAGAGCCTGCGTTAGCCAGCGCTCCGAATCGCGCTGGCGCGGTAGACGGACGGTCGGCGTGCACGACATGGCGGGGTGCCGGGTGTTCGGCCAGCATAGCGGCCCGGCCGAGACATCGACAGAAGCAGTTGGAGGGTAGTAGATGGCCGAGCAGGCTCGCGCGTACGCGCAACCATTCCCGCGCCTCACCGTGGAGCGAGGGCTCTGGCGGTGGGTCGCGACGGTTGACCACAAGGATATCGGCGCCCTCTACCTGGTCACGACCCTTGTCTTCTTCCTGATCGGGGGTAGCGAAGCACTGCTGATGCGGATCCAGCTCGCGACCCCCCAGGCTTCGGTGGTCAGCGCTCAAGCCTTCGACCGGCTGTTCACCATCCACGGCACGACGATGGTCTTTCTCGTCGTGATGCCGGCGTTGATCGGCATGGCAAACTACCTCGTGCCCCTGATGATCGGCGCGCGGGATATGGCCTTTCCGCGGCTCAATGCGTTGAGCTACTGGCTCTTCCTCTTCGGCGGATTGCTGCTCTACTTCAGCTTCCTCGCTGGCGCGGTCCCGGATGCGATGTGGTTCATGTACGCGCCGCTCACCGAGAAGCCGTACACGATGGCCGCCGGGCCGGACTACTGGGCCGCCGGATTGCTGGTCAGCAGTGTCGGCACGATTGCCACCTCGATCAATCTGATCGCGACGATTCTCCTGCTCCGTGCGCCCGGCCTCAAGATCACTCGGCTGCCGTTGTTCGTGTGGTCAGTGCTGGTTAACTCGTTCCTGATCCTCTGGGTCATGCCAAGCATCGCCGTCGCGATGATCCTGCTCCTGCTCGATCGTATCCTCGGCGCCCATTTCTTTGACGTGCGCGCGGGCGGCAGCGTCCTCCTCTGGGAGCACCTCTTCTGGTTCTTCGGCCACCCCGAGGTCTACATCATGATCCTGCCCGTCTTCGGGATCGTCTCGGAGACGATACCCGTCTTCTCGCGTAAGCCCATCTTTGGCTACACCTTCATCGCCGGCTCAACCGTGGCGATTGCCTTCCTGAGCATGTCAGTCTGGGCCCACCACATGTTCACCTCGGGGCTGGGGACGACGCTGGACGCGATCTTCGCCGGACTGAGCATGACCATCGCGGTTCCCACCGGCGTGAAGGTCTTCAACTGGATCGCGACGATGTGGCGGGGAACACTCCGCTTCACGAGCAGTATGCTGTTCAGCGTCGGCTTTCTCGCCGAGTTCGTCATCGGCGGACTGACCGGGCCCATGCTGGCGACAGTTCCGGTCGACTGGCAGGTCCACGACAGCTACTTCGTCGTCGCCCACTTCCATTATGTCCTCTACGGCGGAAGCGTGATGGGCATCTTCGCCGGAGCCTACTACTGGTTCCCGAAGATGACCGGCCGGCTGCTCTCGGAACGGCTCGGGCGCTGGCACTTCTGGCTGACGATTATCGGGCTGAACCTCACCTTCTTCCCGATGCACTTTCTCGGACTGCTGGGCATGCCCCGCCACGTCTACACCTACCCTGCCTCCGCGGGCTGGGGAGACCTCAATCTCTCGGCAACGGTGGGGGCCATGATTCTTGGAATCTCCGTCCTCATCTTTGCCTGGAACATCCTGGTGAGCGCACAGCACGGCAGAATTGCCGGGAACGATCCGTGGGATGCCTGGACCCTGGAATGGGCCACCTCCTCGCCTCCCCCTCCCTATAACTTCGCCACCATCCCGGTCGTCCATAGCCGCCGCCCCCTCTGGGATGCCAAGCAGGCCCAGGATCAGGAAAGGGGGCAAGAATGACGACGGTATCCCCCGCCCTCTCCGGTCACGGGCGTGGCAGCGAGGGCGACGCGACGCTCGAGCCGATCCAGGCGATGGATCCGAATAAGCTTGGCATCATTCTGTTCATCATGACCGAGGCGATCTTCTTTCTGACGCTGGTCATCACCTACATCGCCTACCACGGACAGAGCACGAGTGGCCCGCAGCCACGCGACGTCCTCGACGTCCCGATCACGGCCATCTTCTCGCTCTTCCTCTTCTCGTCGAGCGCCTCGATGGCGATGGTCACCTCGCGTCTTCAGAAGGGCGACGCGCGGGGAGTCCGTCGCTGGCTGCTGGTCACGATCCTGCTCGGCACCAGCTTCCTCCTCGGCCAGGGCTACGAGTACGTCCGTCTCTATACCGACAACGTCACGATCAGCCGCAATCTCTGGGGCTCGACGTTCTTCACCCTCACCGGCTTCCACGGCCTCCACGTCCTGGTCGGGCTGATCGCCATGGCGATCCTGGCCGGACTGGTGTCACCGCGTCGGAAGCACGTCAATCCCGCCTCCGGCATCGAGGCCGTGTCCCTCTACTGGCACTTCGTCGACGCGGTGTGGGTCGTCATCTTCTCGGTGGTCTACCTGTGGACACTGTTCCCGTGATTGTCTGGAACCTCGATCCGAGCATTCTCCTCGGGATTGTCGGGCTCGGCATCGCCTACGCGTGCTGGCCGCCGACCGCGGGATCGCGTCCGCGCCGTGGCCAGGTCATCGCCTTCGGGTCCGGGCTGGCCGCGCTAGCCTTGGCTTTGATCTCACCCCTGGACGAGCTGGCCGATTATTATCTCTTCACCGCCCACATGCTCCAGCACCTTCTGCTGCTGCTGGTCGTACCCATCCTGTTTCTGTACGGTCTTCCAGATGGTGCATTCGAGGCGGTCATGAGAATCGAGATCATCCGCGGGATCATTGGCAAGGTTGCTCGCCCTCTCCCCGCGTTCCTCATCTCGGTCGCCGCGCTCTGGGCCTGGCACACGCCGTCGATCTACGAGGCAGCCCTACGAAACGAGGCACTTCACGCGGTCGAGCACCTCAGCTTCCTGGGCAGCGCGACGCTCTTCTGGTGGCCGATCGTTCGACCGACGACGTACCCGTGGCCAATCCCCGCTCTCTTTCAGCTTGTCTACCTGTTCGGCGCCGCCCTTAGCTCCACCTTGCTCGCCGCGCTGATCAGCTTCGCCACCGTCGTGCTCTACCCCACGTACGCGCAGCTCGGACCTCACGCGCTCCTCCGCCAGATGCTCGGCCTCACGCCGCTGATGGATCAGCAGATCGGCGGATTGACGATGTGGGTCGCGGGGGCGGGATGGTACGTCGGTGCCGCGGCGATCATCTTCCTTCAGTGGTTCGATCAGGCTAATCTTGATGAGACAACCGCCCCGCGTGGACCAGTGCGGGGCAATGGAGCAAGACTATGAACGACCAGAGTGCTGATCTGATCAATGTACACGGGCCTCCACGGCATGACCAGGAGATCCATCTTCCTCGGCCGACGATGTGGCCGGCGGTGATGGCGGTTGGGATCACCTTGCTGATGGCCGGCATCCTCCTCAGCCTCGTCTTCTCCCTCGCCGGTCTCCTCGTCTTCGCCCTCGCCCTCG
>CADDYW010000069.1 GCA_902810745.1 Chloroflexota bacterium
TCACTCCACCAGGCGGAGCTTCGCGGGCGTCGGATCCACCGACACCAGCAAGGGCCGCGTCATGTGCGGGAAGGAGACGATCGCCTGGCCTGGTGCCAGCCCCGGCAGGCGCTTCCAGAGCCCCTCGTCGATGCCGCTCACCGCCTTCTGGAGCGTGCTGACCACCTGCGGGTCGGTCAGCTTGTGCAGGACGTAGCTGTTGACCAGCCCGAACACCTGGCGCGGCAGGTGCTGCGGGAACTGGGTGACGAAGACCAGCCCCAGCCAGCGCTTGCGCCCGCGCTTGGCAATCCGCGCCACCTGCTGGAAGAGCACCGGCATCTTCTCGATCCGCTCCGCGCTCAGAAACTCGTGCGCCTCCTCGATCACGATCAGCACCCGCGGCGGCAGCTCCCGGTCCCGGCGGTCCGCGCTCGCCGCCTCGTACTCCCGATAGGCCTGATCCTGCGCCTCCTGGACGCCGCGCAGCAGGTCGGCGATGACGAGGTTGCTCAGCTCGCTCATCCCCGAATCCGAGAGATCGATCACCGAGACCGCGCCGGGCCTGAGCATCTGGCGATAGGTCAGCGGCTTCACCTCGCCGTCCCTGCGATCGAATACGTTGAGGCGGTTCAGCCGGGCCAGCTTGCCCAGCAGCGCCCGCCAGGAGACCGGCGAGTCGGTCTTGATCTGGCCGATCTGGCGCTTGAGCGCGGCCGCGCCATCGCGCTGGAGCACCGGGTTGCGCGGCTGGATCTCGGTGCTCTCGGCCTTGCTCACGCAGGCGCCGACGACGTCCATCAGAATCGACAGCGTCAATCGCGGATACCCCCGCTCGAACTCGTCCAGCTCGAGCGCCAGGGCCTCCTGCTCGGGCTTGCCGGGCTCGGGGAAGATGTCCAGCTCGCGTAGCAGCGCCTTGGCGGCGTCGTAGGCCTTGAGAAAGCGCTCCGCCTGCGCCTCGGTCAGGTTCAGAATCTCGACCACCGCGTAGGGCGAGAGGCGGGCGAACTGGAGCGAGAACTCCCGCCGCGACGGGTGGTCCGGGTTCGCGGTGTCGCGGCCGACAAGGTGATAGAGCGTGTTCGGTACGCCGGCCGGCGCGAGCCCGCGTGCTGCCAGGGCACCGAGCATACGGCGATCGCTGGTTGGCTCGTGCAGGAAGGTGTACTCGCCCTCGACATCGAGCAGAATGACCGCCATGCCGGCCGCCTGGGCCTGCTGGATCAGGCGGGCCACGGTGGTCGACTTGCCGCCGCCGGTCGTGCCGAGAATCGCGGTGTGCCGCGGCAGCACCGACTTGAGATCCGACGGCACACCGACCTCGAGGTGATCGTGCCCGACGACCAGCCCGAGGCGCAGGTCGCCGTCCGCGTGGAGCACCTGCTTGGTCTCGTCGTCGTCGAGCGCGAAGACGGCGCTGTTGGGGAGTGGGCGCAGGCGCGGCGGACTGAGCGTTCCATCCTCCTGCTCTTCGCCGAGAATCTCGACCTGGACGCGCCCGTGGAACGGCGGAAGGTAGACGCCACCGCCGCGCGTCGCGATGGTCACGAGCATGGGCGCGTCGCCACGCAGGCTGTCCGGCTCGGCGAAGGGGCCAGCTGCGACGATGCCGACGTAGCGCCGACCATCGCGGCTCTTGATGCGCAGCAGCGTCTGCGAGGCGGCGCGCTGCAGGTTATCTCGTGGCAGCAGGACGGTCACCGAGTTGTCCTCGCTAGCGGGGACGTCGAACATCGTGACGCCGATCGATCCGGCCAGCTCGGCATCGGCGGTCAGCTCGCCTCCCGCTGCCGCGACGTCGGAGTCGAGGCTGTGGAGCAAGGGATTTGGCGGGGTGAAGATGCCATTCGCGATGTTGCCCGAGTCGTTCTCGGGGATGTTCGGTTGATCAATCATCGTCGTTCTCCTTTACCGAGGCGTAAAACGCAAAGTGTAAAACGCAAAACATAAAACGTGAAGCGTAAATCCGATGACGACTGCAGGATGAGTCGGTCCAAGCCGTCGGCGGAGGCAGCAGCACCGACCCTCGTGGCTGACGTTTGTTCGCAGGAGCATCATTACGTTTTGCGCTTTACGTTTCACGTTTTACGTCTTTCGTCTCACGGGCGGGTCGCGCGCTCGCCCTGGAACCGCCAGGGTGCTCGCGCGTCGACGTAGGCGACCGAGGCAGGGCCGGCGAGCGTCTCGCGCCCGAAGACCCGACCGCAGACGGCGTTCGCCAGGTCGATCAGCATGGGAAAGCCACGATGCTCCTGGAGAACACTGTCGGCCAGCACGATGTGGGCGGCAAGGTGGGCGTGATCCTCGTGGGCGTAGAAGACCTGCGCCGGGGCCAGGCGTGTCGCCCGGTAAACCCCGACCACGACCTTCACCGCGACCTCGTCGCGAAAGCGGCGAATCCACTGCTCCGGCGTGACCTTGACACCATCCCAGAGCAGATCCGACGTGGAGGTCCACCGAAAGTGCCCGTGCTCCACCGTCTTCCAGATCTGATCCTTGAGCGTACCGACGATGGCGTACTCCAGTGGCCGCAGGGCCTGGCCGATCGTTCGGAGAAGCCGATCACCGGGCTCGCTGGGCACGAAGACGAACTTCTGATGATCCTCGATCAGCTCGCGGATGAGGCGGGTCGACTCGACCATCAGCTCGAGCATGCCGGAGCCAGTGATCAGCTCGTACGGCGCGGGATTGCCGTGGCCCATGCGCCAGACTGCGCTCGACCGCCGAAGCAGGATCGCGCGTTCGGCGTAGGCCATGATCCCGCGCTGGGCGAGCTCGGACAGGCGGTCGCGGCGGCCGGGCTGGTCCGACGCACCCCGCGCCTCGCGGCGGCGCAGAAGCTCGATCATCTCGGTCAGCGCGTCGCCGGCCTCCAGGCGCAGGTCACGGTGAAAGAACCGCTGGCCCCAGGTTCCCTGGTTTCCCTGGTAGGAGACAAGCGAGACGCCGACCTGGAAGATGGTGAGTGGCAGCGTGTCGTAGGGCTGGATCGTTCCGTCGCACGCCTCGACCCCGCCGTTGAAGAGCAGGCCACGGTGGATCCGCTCGAGGTCGGCGGGGCTGGCCGCGTAGCAGCCGGCCCCCTTGGGCGCGGCAGGGTAGCCGCCGAGCCTGGGGAGCACGTGCTGACGGATAGCCGTGAGCACGCTATCCTCGTGCCGCACGGCGGCGCGCACCTCGTCGGCGAGCCGTCCGTAGACCTTGCCGAGATCCTCGCCGGGTAGCCAGGTGTCCAGGTCGAGCGTTTCTCGGAGCGTCTCGCCGAAGCTCGCGGCGTACTCGTCCGCCGTCACCTCTGGTAGCGCGCGGTCGCCTGGATTACCCGGCAGCCGCGCGTCCGTCCCGCCAGTGCTCTCGCTCATAGCATCTGCTCCTCTTGCTACTACTTCCCGACGAGCGGCAAAAGTTCGACATGATTCGGTCAAGAAGAATCGATCAGTCCCAGGCGTTCGAGCAGAGACGCCGGCACCCGCGCCTCGGGGACGAGGAGACGCGCGTAACGCTCGGCCGGCCCCGGCGGCAGCCCGAAGACGCCGACGAGGCGCTGCCGGACACGCGCGTGGCACTCGGTCGGAGACGACGCGACGATCTCCCCGAGGACGTCGCGCGCGGGGGCGAGCAGCTCGAAGGCGAGCAGGTCGGCGTTGCGCTCGGCAAGACCCACTGCCGTGCTGGCGAACCGCCCATCGGGGGCGCGGCTCATCAGATGAACGTGAAAGCCAAGAGGCACGTGGGCGAGCAGTCCGTGGATCTGCTCCTCCGTCGTGGGCAAACGCTCACCGTCGAGCACCTCCAGGACCGACGGCCCGAGGCGCTGTACGGCCTCCTGGCGTGGCTGCCAGTAGTCGCGCAGGAAGTGGGCGAGCTCGTGCGCGACCGAGAAGCGTTGCTCGTCCTCGGGGTCGGCACCGTCGACGAAGATGAATCCCTGACCGTGGCGCGCGACGAGGCAGGCACGGAGGGAGCGATCGACCGGGGCGGCGGTGCAGGCGATGCCGCGGGTGCGCAGCCACGCGTCGACCGTGATTACCCGCAGCCGGGGAAGGAGCACGACGGTCAGCGGCAGGGCGTTGGCGATGGGGATGCGCAGATTGCGCGGGAACGGCTCGGGCTCGCCGGCCGCGCTCCAGAAGGCCTCGGCGGCTTCGGATACCCACTGTGGCATCATCGCGGGGGCTGCTCCTCGGAACCTGGCTCAGGGGTGTCGTCGGTGGTGGCCTCGTCCCGATCGCGCGCCGCCATGAGCGTGCCCGGCTCGGCCGCTGGCTGTCGCCGCAGCGCGGCCAGGGCATTGGCGTAGCGGACGATCTGAGCCAGTTTGTCGGCACGCACGCCGAAACGCCCGGCGATCCGATCGACGTCCTGACGGAACCACGGCGGCTCTGGCCGGGGACGACGGCAGAGCCGAAGCAGATCGAGCGTCTCGGGCGTGCAGCCCAGGAGTGCCGCGAGCTGGGGATCGTCCAGGCCCTCCCCGTGCGCGTAGTCTTTCAGCGCCGACGCGAGAAAGAAAGGATCGTCCTGAACGCGGCGCGCCAGCGCGGCAATGCGGTCAGACATTCTTGCCTCCGGCTCGCCCGATTCGCTTCTTGATTCGATCCTTTATCCGCTTGACCTCGCGTCGCTGCTCGTCAGGTGGCCGATCACTCAGGCCGAGCAGGCGCGCGTAGGTCTCGGTCTTCCGCTCGCCCGCTCGCATCAGCTCGAACACGTGTACCTCCAGGGGAGCAAGGCTGCTCAGAATCTCGTCCGAGTGCCGCTGCACCTTGACGCGGTCTTGCGCCAGATCTTCCTCGCGGTCCACGATGGTGGCCGGATCCGCAGCATCGTCCCGCAGATACTTCCGCATCTCCGGCGAAAGTTCGACAGCCTCCAGGTCGGCGCGGCGCCTGGCGTGGCGCTGCTCACGCTGCCAGAGGTTCTGCAGGTCGCGCGAGGCCGCCATGCGCAGGTACGCCTCCAGTGTCTGCCGCTCCGGCTGGTAGCTCGCGGGCTCGCGGATGAGTGCCAGGATCGTATCCTCGGCCGCGGTGGCGCAGTCGTGCGGATCACAGTGGGGATGACGCTCAATCAGCCAATCGGTGAGTGGGTCGAGATAGGTGACGGCAAAGTCGGATGAGGCGGTCGGGTCGCCGGTGAGCAGACGCTCCCAGAGCGCCCGGGCCTCACTGGCCGACAGTGGGAAGCGCGAGTCGTTGGCCATGGTCCAGCCCTCGGTCAGCGGACGCGGTGGCTCGCACCAGCATGCTCGCCCTGTTGTGGATGGCCATGAGACTAGGACCGGAGGGTTTGGCTGTCAATCCCCGCCGTCGCCTGGCAGACACGCCTCACGCGCGATGGTTTGGCCCTGGACATACCCCCTCCGCCGGAGCCGGACCGGGAACGAGGGCGAGGCCCGGGGGCACGCCTGGCCGCCCGGCGCCATCGCCACGCCCGGGGATCTCTTGCGGGCGAGCCGAATCGCCGCGTAGAATGCGGGGCGTGGACGCGCGGCTGTTACCGATTCACCCCTTTCCGGCGCGGATGGCGCCAGAGATTGCACTCGCAGAGGTGGCAACCCTCGCGCCGAACTCGCTCGTTCTGGACCCGTTGGCTGGCTCGGGCACGGTTGTGCGGGCTGCCGCCGAACACGGGCACCGCGCGCTCGGCTTCGACCTGGATCCCCTCGCGGTGCTGATGGCGAAGGTCTGGACGACACCCATCGACGTGGAGCATCTCCAGCGAGCCGCGTCCGAGCTGATCGAGCGCAGCCGAAGGCAGCCGATCGACCGAATCGTATTGCCCTGGATTGACGACGATCCGGAGACCCGCGCCTTCGTCGACTACTGGTTCGCGGACGCACAGCAGAGTGAGCTGCGACGGCTGAGCGCCGCGCTGCGCGACGAGGGCGGGCCAATCGGCGACGCGCTGCGTCTCGGGCTGAGCCGCATCATCGTGACCAAGGACCGGGGAGCCTCGCTCGCGCGCGATGTGTCGCATAGCCGCCCCCATCGGATCGCGCGCACCAACGATTTCCGCGTGATCGACGAGTTTGGTCGCTCGGTCGCGCGCCTCGCCCAGCGCCTTGGCGAGCAGCCGCCGCCGGGCAGGGCGATCGTGCGCGTTGGCGACGCGCGGCACCTGGCGACGATCGCGACGTCCTCGGTGGACGCGGTGATCACGTCGCCACCGTACCTCAACGCGATCGACTACCTGCGCGGCCATCGCCTGGCACTCGTCTGGCTCGGGTACCGCGTGAGCGACGTGCGCGCGGTTCGCGCGGTGAGCATCGGCGCCGAGCGCGCTCCCGGCGCGGACGCGGATATGTGCCTGGTCCGGGAGCTACGTGCGCCGCTGGATCTCCTCGACCGTCTTCCACGGCCAGAGCAGCGCATGGTCGATCGCTATCTGCTCGATCTCCACGCGGTGCTGACCGAGGTGCACCGTGTGCTGCGCCCGAGCGGCAAGCTGGTCCTGGTGGTGGGTAATTCGTGTCTACGGGGCGTCTTCGTCGAAAACGCGCGCGCCGTGGCGGCCGTGGCAGAGCGCGTGGGTTTCGACCTGGTGCGGAGGACCGAGCGCACACTGCCGCCGAGCCGGCGCTACCTGCCGCCTCCCCCTGGAGAAAGTTCTGAGTACCGAGCGCGGAGTGCCGGGTCGGGACCGGCGAAGGCACCGCACCCGGGGCTCAGCACGCAGAGCTCAGCAATGAGCTTGGAGAAGCGAATGCGAAGCGAAACCGTGCTCAGCTTCCGTCGGCGTGCGCTGATGCGAGGAGATCCTCGCGCCTGAGTGGCTGACACCGTCGCCGTCCAGGCTGGGGGCCACGGGGGCGGCGCTTTCGGATCGCATTCACGGCCACGGTGGGATGCCCTATAATGGCAGCGGAGAGCGTGCTTTTGTGGCGAGCACGGAATTCTCCTCATCCCGAGTTGCACTACCTACGTAATTCAGGACTCGATCCGGTCGTGAAGTGGGATATGATCTGCCCTGATTATGATGGCCCTCACCCCTGGCCTGCACGTAGACGTGCCTACTACAGTGTGTGGTGTGGCTAATTCGGGCGATTCACAGCCAACCGGACACATTCTCGTCGTGGAAGACTACTCGGACGTCGCCGAGGTTCTGCGCGACCTCCTCGAGGCTGAGGGCTATCGGGTCGATGTTGCCACGACGATGGCAGCGGCGCTCCAGCGGATTCGCGCTGCTGATCTGACTCTGCTTGACGTCGTGCTACCCGATGGGAATGCCCTCGATCTCTGTCGGCTGATTCGCGCGACGCCGGAGCTGTCTCGCCACCCGATCATCCTGCTGAGCGCGCGCGGCAGCGCGGCTGATCGCGCCCGCGGACTGAAGGCGGGCGCAGACGACTACCTGGCGAAGCCGTTCGACGCGGAGGAGCTGCTCGCGCGGGTTCGTACGCTGCTGCATACGCGGCGCATCGAAGCGGAGCTGCGCCGCTACGCGCGCCAGGTCTCTGCGCTGCACCAGATCACCAGTATTCTCGTCAATACCGTCGAGGTCGCCGATCTTGCCCAGCGCCTCACCAACGCCGTGCCAGAGATCTTTGGCGCCGACTCCGCGATCATCGGGGGAGTGCTCTGCGCGATCGATAGCATCAGTCGATCGATCCACGTCCACGCCATGACCGACTCGCCGCTGGTGCGCGGGGCAGCGGCGTTCCTTGCCCAGCCGCTCCAGAGCTTCCGCTGTTCGTACGACTTACCGGTCAATCTGCTCCAGCGGGCCGCTCTTGACGGCACGGCGCAGGAAGGCGTCCACCTGGCCGAGTTCATCTCGCCGAGCGTGCAGCCGGAGGTCGCCCTCCAGATCGAGACTGCCGTCGGCATGCGGGGAGGGGTGGCGCTGCCGATCCGGGCGCAGGGTAAGCAGGTCGGCATCTTTCTCTTCGTCGCCTCCAAGCCGATCGCCGAGCTCACGCTTCTGGAGCGGGAGCTCATGCAGGACTTCGTGGACACGATCGGCGTTCCCCTCGAGAACGTGCGCCTCTATGCCGAGGCGGCGCAGCTCATGGTGACTGACGATCTGACGGGCGTGGCCAATCGCCGCCGCTTCGATCAGGCGCTCGAGGAAGAGATCGCGCGCGCCCGTCGCCTGGGGTACCCGGTCGGCCTGCTGCTGATCGACGTCGACGAGTTCAAGAAGTTCAACGATCGCTATGGGCACCAGGTCGGCGACCGCATCCTGCGCGCGGTCGCGCAGACGCTGAGTAGCAACGTTCGGCAGACGGATCTCGTCGCCCGCTACGGCGGCGAGGAGTTCACGGTCATCCTCCCCGGCACGCCGGTCTCCGGGCTGAGCCCAATCGGCGAGAAGCTTCGCCAGGCCGTGCGCTCACTTCGCCTGGAGGGGCTGGCGACGCTTCCCGAGGTGACGCTGAGCATCGGGGCAACCGCCGCCGCGCCGCCGTATCTCTCCGCCGAGCTCCTGATCCGCGACGCCGATGCGGCGATGTATCTCGCGAAGAGCACGCACGACTGCGTGCGAATTGTCGATCCGCTCACCTCTGGCCAGGGCCACGCGGGTGACGTTTCTGACGACCGCCCCTTCGGACAGCACGCTACTGACTGAGCCGTACCTCGGTGAGGAGCCGTTTCTCGGTCTCGCCGTCGATGGTAGCCTCGACCTCGACGTAGGGCTCCAGCCCCGAGCCGTGTAGCTTCTCCTTCAAGAGACCGTCGAGCTGGAAGATGCCCGCCGAGTTGTTCATGTGAATGGCGATCCGGATTGGTCGACCTTCGCCGGGGCCGATCGAGACGCGGTCGACCGCTGCCGCGGAGACCGAGTGGATATTGACCTTTCCCGCCTCGAAGGGGATACGCGAACGCCCCTTGGCCATATCCAGCGCATCGGCGACGCGCACGATGCCGGCTTCCAGGGTCAGCGGGCGTCCGTCAGCCCGATGGGCGATGATCGCGTGCAGAATCTCGGAGATGATCACGCGTCGGGTCGCGGGCGGATAGAAGTCCTCCAGCAGCTCTTTGAGCTTGTCGTGGGCGATGAACAGGCTGTAGCGCTCGTGGTCGTCGCGGTGGATCGACATGCCGACGTCGTGGAGCAGGCAGGCGAGGACGACGATGATCTCGGCATCCTCGATCGATAGCTGATGATAGTGCACCGCACTCGGAACGACCTGACGGTTGACGAGCAGGCGGAAGAGACGCAGCCCGATGTTTGCCACGATCTGAACGTGGACTGGTCCGTGATCGCTCATGCCGAGGCGATCGACCGCGTTCACGTTGGCGCAGCGCCAGGTGGCGTAGAGGTCGTCGTCGGCGTTTACCCGCTCGAGAATGGCTGCGAGCGTCGGGTTGTGCCGGGCCGGCACCTGAATGGGGATGCGGCGGTGTACCTCGGCAGCGGGTGCCTCGGCCTCGATGGTCTCCGGCGCGGGCACGGCGAAATCGTCAGGGGGAGCAAGGTGCGCAGGGTCCATTGGTACCTCATCGGGAATGGGGGTCAGGAGTCAGGTGTCAGGCGTCGGATACTGGCCTTCACGCCGCGTCCCGACGTGCTCTCCTGATCCTCGGTTCTGATCTCGTTTTACTCAATTATACGCTGGGGCACCAGGAGAGCCTCCGGATACCCCTGCCGCGATCCCCAGCGCACCCCGTCGCCACCCTGACGCCTTCTGGGCAATGACCGGCGGCGTCGTGCACACGCGGCTCGTGCTAGATCTCTAGCCTTGCCGTTTGCCGTTGATGTACCGGTGATGCGGTCAGCACGACCGAGCACCTGGCTGCTAGCCCTCCGGCGCGATCGTCACGGCACCGCGTGCCGCCGATGAGACCAGCGCGGCATACTTGGCAAAGACGCCGCTGGCGTAGCGTGGCTTTGGTGGCTGCCAGGCGGCAAGCCGGGCGCGGATCTCCTCGTCGGAGAGCTCCAGGTCCAGGCGACGTCGCGTGGCGTCGATGACGACGGTGTCGCCCTCGCGTACCGCGGCGATTGGACCGCCACGAGCTGCCTCCGGTGCGACGTGCGCGACCATGAAACCGTGGGTTGCGCCGCTGAAGCGGCCATCGGTGATCAGCGCGACGCTCTCGCTCAGGCCGGCGCCGACGATCGCTCCGGTCACGCCAAGCATCTCGCGCATCCCGGGCCCACCGCGCGGCCCTTCATAGCGAATGATCAGGACATCGCCCGCCTGGATCTTTCCGCCGGTCACCGCGGCCATCGCATCCTCCTCGCGATCGAAAACGCGCGCTGGTCCCCGGTGGTAGGTCCGCTCGTGGCCGGCCAGCTTGAGCACACAGCCTTCCGGTGCCAGGTTTCCCTTGAGGATCGCCAGTCCGCCGACCGGTTTGAGCGGCTCGCTCAGCGGTCGCACGACCTTCTGTCCCGGGGTCTCGACGGCACCAGCGGCCTCCTCGGCGATCGTCTTGCCCGTCACTGTCTTCTGGCTGCCGTCGAGCAGCCCTCCCTCGAGCATGCGCTGCGCGACCAGCGGGATACCGCCGGCGCGGTCCAGGTCGACCGCGACGTAGCGTCCGCCCGGCCGAAGGTCGACCAGAATCGGCGTCCGCTCGTTGATTGGATCGAAATCCTCGATCGAGAGGTCGATCCCGGCTTCGTGTGCAATTGCCAGCAGGTGGAGGACGGCATTGGTCGAGCCCCCGGAGGCAGCGACCGCCGCGATCGCATTCTCGAGGGACTTGCGAGTGACGATCTCGCGCGGCCGCACCCCCTGGCGCAGCAGATCCATCACCAGCGTGCCACAGCGCCGGGCGACCTCGGGCTTGCGGGGATCGACCGCCGGAACGCTCCCGCTGCCCATCGGGGCGAGGCCCAGGAACTCGAGGGCCATCGCCATCGTGTTGGCAGTGAACTGGCCGCCACAGGCGCCGGCGCCGGGACAGGCGCAGCTCTCGATCTGCCGCAGCTCCTCGTCGTCGATCTTGCCCGCGGCGTGCGCGCCAACGGCCTCGAACACCTCCTGAATCGTCAGATCACGCCCGCGCCAGTGACCTGGCATGATCGAGCCGCCGTAGAGCGCGAGGCCGGGCAGGTTCAGCCGCAGAAGCGCCATCGCGCCAGCCGGAATCGTCTTGTCACAGCCCACCAGGACGACAAGCGCGTCGAGCCCTTCGCCACGGACCGCCAGCTCGATCGAGTCGGTGATGACCTCGCGGCTGATGAGCGACGCCTTCATCGCTTCGGTCCCCATGGTGATGCCGTCGCTGATCGAGACGGTGTTGATCTCGATCGGCGTGCCGCCCGCGGCCCGAATTCCCTCCTTGATGCAGGCAGCCAGATCGCGCAGGTGATAGTTGCACGGGCCATACTCGGTCCAGCTATGGGCAACGCCGACGAGGGGGCGGGAAAGGTCGTCGTCGGTGAAGCCGGCGGCCTTGAGCATTGCCCGCGCGGGTGCTCGATCGCGCCCATCGATGATGATGCGACTTTGATGACGGGGGTCGAAGCCAGCCAACGTCGGTTTCCTCCTCGAAGCACTTTTGGCAGAGTCTATCATGGGGTTTGCCATTCTGGTACGGTTGTTGCGTCGGGCCTCGTCCTTCGTCATCAGTCGGTGAGGAGGGGTCTCATGACTACCACGTTTAGCGACGCGCAGATCCGGCAGGATGTCCTTGACGAGTTACGCCACGATGTCCGCATCGATTCGACGAATATTACCGTAGACGTCAGCAATGGAGTGGTTCACCTCCTCGGGACCGTTCCCACCTATTTCCAGAAGATCACTGCGGGCAATGATGCTCAGCGCATCAAGGGCGTGCGCAGTGTGACGAACGACCTCGTCGTGACGCTGATCGCTCCCTGGACCGACGCCGAGATTGCAAGCACCGTGCGGGCGAACCTCGCGCGCGACGTTCGGATCACCAATCCAGGCCAGATCAACGTCACGGTCGTCAATGGGGTCGTCACGCTGTCTGGAACGGTCGGAACCTACGCTCAGAAGTCCGACGCGGCCGACGATGCCTGGACTGCTCCCGGAGTCGTCGACGTCGTCAACAACATCACCGTCGTGCCGCCCTTCACGCGTACCGATGCGGATATCGCCGCGGACGTCCGCAGCGCGCTGGCCAGCGACCCGGCCATCGACGCTCGCAACATCAATGTGAGCGTCGTCAATGGAACGGTCTACCTGCGTGGTACCGTCCCGACCTACTATCAGGTGCAGCAGGCCGGTAACGACGCCTGGGGCGTGGCCGGCGTCCTCAACGTCGTGAATGAGCTGGGCGTGTCATTTTAGGTCGGGCTACCTTCGGTGAAAGTCACGCTCGAGCTGACTGACGGACAAGTGGACGACGACGGGTCGCCCGTGGGGGCAGTAACGGCTCACGTCGGTTTCTTCCAATCGCGCGAGCAGGGTTGCGATCTCGGTCAAGGTCAGCGCATCGCCAGCCCGAACCGCGGCGTGGCAGGCCAGGGTAGCCGCGAGGCGATCGGTGCCATCCGGAGCGAGGACATCGCCGGCCAGCGCATCGGCGGCGTCGCGCAAGGCCTGGAGTAGGTCGGCGCGGACGAGCCGCGGCGGCACGGCGCGCAGGATGAAGGAGTCGGGGCCAAACTCTTCGAGGTCGAAGCCCAGGCGCGCCAGCTCTGCTCCGTGCTCGAGCAACGCTGCGCGCTGTCGAGCGTTGAGCGGGACGACGACCGGTGCGAGCAGGACCTGCGAGGGCGCACGCGTTGCTGACCGCTGAGCGACGATCTCCTCGTAGAGGATCCGCTCGTGCGCGGTATGCTGGTCGATGAAGTAGATGCCGCCGGCCCCTTCCGCCACGATGTACGTGTTCTGGACCTGCCCGACCGGTCGCAGGGCCGTCGGACGGAAGGGTGCGTCCGAGCCCGTGGGCGGGGACGTCGCTGCCGAGGAAGGCTCGAACGTCGTTGCCGCGTTCGAGGCCGCCGTGTCTTGATCCGACACGGAAAGGTGGTTTTGCGCCGCGGCTTCGTGTCCGCGCGTCTCGGTGCCCCGCGCCCCCGACGCGTCGAAGCGGTGCCCCGCGCCAGGTAGCTCAGCCGGCGCAGCGTCGAGCGCGCTGCCGCGGATCCACGATGCCGGCTCGAGTGGCGCGCCAATCTCTGGAAGCGGTGCAACCTGGAGGAGTGCCGCGCGAACGGCCCGGTGGGCCAGGCTGTAGATTGCCCTCTCGTTGACGATTCGGACCTCGGCCTTCGTGGGATGGACGTTGCAGTCGACGTCGGTCGGCGGTATCTCCAGGTGCAGCGCCCCGATGGGATGACGGCCGGGGAGGAGCGCCGGATGATAGGCCTCTTCCACGGCGTAGACCAGCGAGAGATTGGTGATGCATCGCCGGTTGACGAAGAACGAGAGGCCAGAGCGGTTTGCTCGCGTCACCTGGGGGGTGCTGATCAGCCCCCAGACCCGCGCGTGCGATGACTCGGACGTCTCGTCAATCGCGACCAGGGCATCGGCGATCTCCGAACCGTAGACCTGCCGTAGCGCGTCACGCAGGTCGCCCGAACCGGGCGTCTCCAGCACTCGCCTTCCCTCGCTCAGGAATCGGAAGCGAACGTCAGGGTGTCCGAGCGCGAACTGCTCGATCACGTGGCCAATCTGACCGGCTTCGCCGGTCGCCGAGCGCAGGAACTTCAGCCGAGCGGGCACGTTGAAGAACAGATTGCGCACGAGAATCGTCGTACCGGTCGGCCCTGCCCAGGGCTTGCGCGCGACGACCTGACCGGCCTCGAGGGTGAGTGTCACCCCGAGATCATCCTCAGCGTGGTGGGTGTAGAGGGTGATCTGCGAGATCGCGGCGATGCTGGCGAGTGCCTCTCCCCGAAAGCCCAGCGTTCGAATCGAGGTCAGATCCGCCGCGCTGGCCAGCTTGCTCGTCGCGTGGCGGAGGAAGGCCGTCTCGGCCTCTGCCGCCGGGATGCCGCTGCCATCGTCGGCAACTCGGATCAGCCCGAGACCACCAGATCGGATCTCGACCTGCACCTGGCGCGCGCCCGCGTCCAGGGCGTTTTCGACAAGCTCCTTCACCGCCGACGCGGGTCGCTCGACGACCTCGCCGGCTGCGATCTTCTGAGCGACGTCCGGCGGGAGAATGCGGATAGTCATCTCGTCACGCGTCACCACCGTTCCATCGTAGCGCCTCAGATTCTGCCTTCCACCCTTGCGTTTTGCGCATTGCGTCATCCACCCCAATCGCTCACCACGAGGCAGCCCGGTAGTCCCGTCGCGCGCCGACGCAACGCCTCTTCCAGGTATTGCACCAGGTTGGTCGTCGTGGGAAGCTGGCGAATCTGATCGAGCGTGAACCAGCCGATATCCCGCGCGTCAGAGCGCGCCCGAACCTGGTCGTGGGCAGCAGTTGCCCAGAAGTCGATGATCAGGTAGTGGGAGACCACGCTGCCATCGGCAGCACGCGTGATTCGATCGAGAATGATTGCCACGTCGCCGACGGTGACGTCCAGGGCGCATTCCTCCAGGATTTCGCGGTGCACGGCCTGGGGGAGGGTCTCGTCAATCTCGACCCGCCCGCCCGGGATGCTCCATGCACCTTCCATCGGCGGATGTCCACGCTGGACGAGCAAGATGCGACCCTCCCAGGTCACGATTGCTCCGACGCCGACGACGATGCTCGTGGGATGGGAGCTCGGGATCGAGGAGTAGGGCTGGGATGCCCCGGGACGCGGCGACGTGGAGGCACGGCGCCGCTGGGAGCGGGTGGTCGAGCGAACCCCACGCACGTCGCCGGGTCCGTGCTCCGGGCCCGCGATCCCCGACCCTTCCACGTCAGGCATTCGCCACCGGTGGCTTGACCCAGCCCGCGTCGGACGGGAAGATGTTGCTGCAGGTGAAGACCTGCGTTGGCGCCGCGTACCAGTCCTTCACCGTATCGCGCCAGCGGATGAAGTGCGGCGCCTGCAGATGCGCCTGGAATGCCGTCTCGTCTCGGTAGGCTTCGTAAAGGTAGATTCTGTTGGGATCCTGCGCGTCCTGGAGAACGTCAAAGCGCAGGCACCCCGGCTCGTGAAGAACCGAGCCCCGTGCGTCGTCGAGCATGGATTCCAGGAAAGCCTCGCGGTGCTCGGGCTTGATCTGGATCGTGACCAGTAGAACGTGCATGACACTCCTCCGCTACGGTACGACCGACATCGTCTGCGGTCGCAGCATACAGTGTGGAAAGCTCCCTGGCCAGGCTACGTCGATGCCGTTTCCCCTCATCGGGGACGCTGCTGGTTGCCCAGAACCGGGCCAGCCATCACGCCGACCGCGACGTCGCGGTGTCCGGACCAGTCGCGACCTGATCGACGATTCGCTGGATCGCGGCCGGCTCGTTCGGCAGTAAGCCGAGCGGCGCCAGGCGCGGGACGAGGGTGCTCCAGAAGGGCTCCTTCGAGAACACCTCGCGGAATATCGCGAGCGCTTCGACTTCTTTGCCGACCTGAAACAACGTCACCGCCTGCCAGAACCGGAGCTCGATCACCTCTGGCGCCAGATCCGCCGCCCGCGCGTACGCCGCCAGGGCCGCGTCGAACTCGCGCGCCGCCACGAGCTCATCGCCCTGATCGGCGAGGCGATAGGCACGCCGGAGCCGCACCAGTCGCTTGAGCTCGCCAATGGGCTGGGGATGGTCTTCGACCCGCAGGTCGAACAGGCACCCCTGCCAGGGCTCGGCATGCCGCTCCTCTGCCACGACGCGGATGGCAGCCGACTGCTGACCGCGGATATCCCCACCGGCGTTCTGCGCGGCTTCGAGCGCGACGATCAGCCGATCGACCAGCTCTCCCGAAGCGGCCTCGTAAGCAGCCTTCATGGCCGGCCAGATCGAGTCGTTTGCCATCAGGTTTGCCTGGACCGCGAAGCCAGCGCCGGTCAGGTGGCCGGCTGCCGGGATGCAGCGCGATCCGGTATGGACCGCGACCTCGCCCCGAGCGTCCACCATCGCCACCTGGCGCACCTCGCGGCCCTCATCACGTTCGAGGAGGGTCGCCAGCGCCTGCTGCGCGGACATGCCGTGGCGCATCAGCCCGAGTCCCTCTGGTCCATAGTCGATCCGGACAAATGATTGGGTCGCGACCGCTCCGACACCGGCCTCGGCCCAGGGAACGACCGATCCAACCGAGAAGTAGTGGGACTGGACCGCGACACCGAGCTGGCCGGTCAGGGGGTCGCGAGCGACGATCGAATAGGTGTGCATCATGGCCGGGGACATCCAGAAATCAGAATCGAGGCTTCAGAGGCCGTGTCGGGAAAGATCCGCCACCGGACAGCCCGCCGGGTTCGGCTCGGTCGGCCGCGATTGACGGCGCGGAATCGTGGCGTCGATGGCTCGTCGCGTGTCCCGCGGTTCATCGTCCACATCTCACAGTCTCAGCGTCAGCCCGTCATAGGCCGGCTCGATACCGGCCACGGAGAGGCGCTCGGTCAGCTCGCGGTACGTGGGATTACCGTTATGCGAGAAGTGATTGGCAAAAAAGCGGGCGCCCGGCTTCAGCAGGCCCAGGCTGGCGAGTCGGTCCCGATGCTCGACGATCTGTCGAAACGTCATGTGTCCCTGCCCGACGATGTCGAGCAGGCCGCTGGTCATATCGATCGAGACCAGGTCGAACGACCAGCGCTGTCCCTCGGGTGGCCTGGTCAGATATTCCCAGGTTTCCTCGGGAAAAGGACCGGTGTCGTGGGCGTAGAGGATGCTGCTGTGACCGTCGCCAATGGCAAAGAACAGCGGCTCCATCGACGGGCCGCCGTGTCGCGCGCGGAAGGCGGTGACGCGGTATCCGTCGACCTCCCAGGTCTGAAACGCGCTGACCACGTGGGTCCGTAGCCGCATGGCCTCCTCGCCTCGCGGCATGGCGCGGATCTGGCCAACCGCCCCGGCGCTGCCATAGACCTCCAGAGTGGGCAAAGGGGTTGGGCAGAAGTCAGTCTGCCGATATTCCAGGTTCGGCAGGTAGAGGTGGTCGCTGTGCTCGTGCGTGATCAGCAGGGTGCGAACGCTGGAGAGGTCGAGGTTGTCTCGAATCGATGCGGCGACGAGATCGGGCCCGCAGTCGATCAGCAGTCGATCGTCGATCAAGAGCATGCACCGCAGGCGAATGCTGCGGCTGCCCTCCTGGCGCGCCGCCTGGCAGCGCGCGCAGGTGCACCAGAGGCCGGGAATTCCCTCGGCCGCGCCCGTCCCCAGAAAAGCTAGCTTCATCCCGGATCCTCAAGGCTTTTGCACGGGCCGTGTTTGAGATAGCCTCACGCGCTCCCTTGACCCTGCCCGCTGCGTATCCGGTGGATGCCGCTCAACATACCGCACGGGCTGGAGAACCGTCAAGCCCGCGAGATCAACGGTCAGGCATCGCCTGATCGAGCCTTTCCGTTCGTGCGTCCGTTGGCGTGGCCATTGGCGCGCTCGGCAGAGCCGTCGAGGACGGCGACGGCAGCTACCCGGTCGGTGCGATCGAGATTCATCAGGATCACGCCCTGGCCCGTTCGCCCGATCTTCGAGATGCCTTCGACCGGTGTTCGGAGTACCAGGCCTTCAGCCGAGATGACCATGACCTCATCGCGCGGATGCACGACCCGGGCGGTTGCGACCGGTCCGTTCTTCGATGAGATCGTGACCGCGCGCACGCCGCTCCCGCCGCGACCGTGGGTCGAGAACTCCGCGAGATCGGTTCGCTTGGCGAAGCCGCGCTCGCAGACGACCAGGAGCTCGGCGCTCGGCTCGACGACGTCGGCGGCGACAACCCAGTCGCCCGGATCCAGACGCATGCCCCGCACCCCGCCGCTCGCGCGGTTCGAGGCGCGCACGTCATTTTCGTCGAACCGGATCGCCTGCCCCGAGCGGCTGACCAGCAACAGATCCTGATTTCCATTCGTCCGCCGGACCGCGACCAGCTCGTCGCCGTCGTCCAGGACCATCGCGATCAGGCCATTCGAGCGGACCGACGCGAACTCGTTCAGGCGAACGCGCTTGACGTCGCCCTTGCGGGTGACCATGACGAAGAAGCCGCCCCTGGCAAAGTCAGAGACTGGCAGTGCCGCGGTGACCGTCTCCTCCGGCGAGATCTTGATGAAGTTGATGAGCGGCATCCCGCGCGCCGACCGCCCGGCATCGGGTAGCTCGTGCGCCTTGACCTGGAAGACGCGTCCGCGATTGGTGAAGAACAGGATGTCGTGGTGCGTATTCGCGACCAGCAGGTGCTGCACGCCGTCGTCTTCCTTCGTCACCGTCGACATCGAGCCTTTGCCACCCCGACCGTGGACTCGATAGGTATCACTGGGCAGCCGCTTCACGTAGTCGCGGCGGGTCACGATGATCACGACCTCCTGCTCGGGGATCAGATCGTCCAGGGTGAGGTTAGCCGCTTCCTTGGTCGAGATCTGCGTCCGGCGTGCATCGCCGTACTTTGTCTTGAGGTCGATGAGCTCATCGCGGACCAGGTACAGGATTTTGAGCGGGTTGGCGAGCAGGGCCTCCAGCTTGCCGATAAGCGTGAGGATATCTTTGAGCTCCTGGAGGATCTTCTGCCGTTCCAGCGCGGCGAGCCGTCGAAGCTGCATGTCGAGGATCGCCTGGGCTTGAACCTCGCTGAGCTTGAACTTGCTGATCAGCGTCGTGCGTGCCGTCTCGGCGTCGCGCGCCTGCCGGATCGTCTGGATCACCGCGTCAAGGTTATCGAGCGCAATCTTCAGGCCTTCCAGGATGTGTGCACGCTGACGCGCCTTTTCGAGCTCGAACTGTGTTCGACGGGTGAGCACCGTCTTGCGATAGTTCAGATAGTGGAGCAGAGCCATCTTCAGGGTGAGCGTACGCGGCTGGCCGTCGACCAGCGCGAGCATGTTCACCGAAAAGGAGCTCCGCATGGCGGTATGCTTGTTCAGGATGTTGAGAATCTGCTGCGGGTTGGCGTCGCGCTTCAGCTCGATGACGATCCGCATCCCTTCGCGGTCGGTCTCGTCGCGCAGGTCGCTGATGCCGTCGATCCCCGGAATCCTCCGCTCGCGGGCGAGCTCGGCGATGCGCTCGATCAGGCTCGCCTTGTTGACCTGATACGGCAGCTCGCGAATGATGATCTGGTGGCGACCGCCGCGCACTTCGTCGATCTCGACGCGTGAGCCGACGACAATCCGTCCGTGGCCGGTGGTGTAGGCCTGCTTGATGCCCTCGATGCCGTGGATGATGCCACCGGTGGGGAAGTCTGGCCCCTTGACGAACTCCATCAGCTTGTCCGGGGTTATGTCGATCGTGCTGTTGACGTATTCGAGGAGCGCGTGGCCCAGCTCGGCGGGCGTTGGCGTCTTGGTCTGCTTCGCCACCGCGGCGCGGATCTCTGCTTGGAGCGCGCGCGGCAATTTCTCGAAGGTGGCGCTCAGCGTCGCCTCGTCGACCGGCAGGTTCATCGCCCGGGTCCAGACCAGGTCGAAAGGCACCCCCTTGCTGATGCACGCGTCGTAGTGATTGATGATGTAGATCGCCGCGTCGCAGATCTCGGTAAGGTTGTGCGGGGGAATGTTCGTCGCCATCCCGACGGCGATGCCTGCCGAGCCATTCACCAGCAGGTTGGGAAGCTTGGCCGGCAGAACGACCGGCTGCTGCAGCGTCTCGTCGAAGTTGGGGTAGGTATCGACGGTGTTCTTGTCGATGTCGACGAGAAGCTCTTCGGCCAGGGCCGAGAGGCGAGCTTCCGTGTACCGCATCGCGGCCGGTGGATCCCCATCCACGCTGCCAAAATTCCCCTGACCATCCACCAGCGGATAGCGCATGGTGAAATCCTGGGCCAGGCGAACCATGGTCTCATAGACCGGCGCGTCGCCGTGGGGGTGGTACTTGCCCATCACCTCGCCGACGATGCGTGCGCTCTTCTTAAAGGGAGCAGTGTGCCGCAGGCCGAGCTCTTCCATTGTGTAGAGAATGCGGCGCTGAACCGGCTTCAGTCCATCGCGCACGTCCGGCAGCGCCCGCGCGGTGATCACGCTCATCGCGTAATCCAGGTACGCGCCGCGCATCTCCTCTTCGATCTTCACCAGCCGTACGTTTCCGATGTCCACTCGCAGCCCCTTAATGACGAAGAATCGCGGAGTCAGAAGTCAGGAATCGATGACACTCAGACTAGCTAATTCTATCGAAATCGGCGCTTAAATGCCAGAACGAACAGATGATCTACATCTCATCCGACTCCTGATTCCTCATTCCCGACTGCTCGCTCAGCACCAGCCTGGCCAGCTCGAGGAACTCGTCGGCACACTCGTCGTGCGGCAGGAGGCCGGCGCGATCGAAGACCTTCAGTCGGCTTGCCGGGCGCGCGCGGATGAAGAGGTTTGCATCGCTGACCGGGGTGACCTTTGCCTCTCGCCCCCAGACGATCTGCACCGGCTGGGCGAGCGACGGATAGGTCTCGCGAACGCTCAAATTGAGTGCGCCTCCGAGGAACGCGGCCGGAGCGTAGCGCGCGCCGTCCTGATGACTGGTGCAGGAATAGGCATCGAGCAGCTTCTCGGTGACCCGCCCCGGATCGGCGTACGTTCGCTCGACGAGGAAGTAGCGCAGCATCGGCCGCGCGACGAGCAGATTGAACAGCGCGCTGCCGAGAACTGGCAGCCGCAGAACCTGCCCGACAAGCCGCTGCCGCGTCTGGGGCGGATCGGCCAGGCGTTGGAGGCCGGTCGGACAGATCAGAATCAGCGCGGTGACGCGCTCCGGCGCGTGCGCCGCGACAGCAATCGCGTAGGCTGCACTGAGCGAGCTGGCGATGATCGCCGCGGGCTGCTGCACGACGTCGCGGAGGAAGTCATCGATGAGGTCGACGTAGTCCGACGCGGTGTAGGCGCGGCCCGGTCGGTCCGATAGCCCGAAGCCGAGCAGGTCGATCGCGTAGACGCGGTGTGATTGGCTCAGGCCGGTAAAAGGCGCGCGCATCTCCTCGCTCGAGGCGGCCGCGTTAATGCCGTGCACGAGCACAACCGGCGAACCATCGCCGTTGACCTTGTAGAAGATGTTGTAGAGCTCGCCATTGCGGATCCAGTGGTAGAAGCGGCTTTGACCGGGCAGGCTGCTCTCGAGCGGTCCCGCGCGCCAGCTCAGCCAGGTGTTCAGCGCACCGAGGCCAGCGACCGCGCCACCCGCCAGCGCCAGTACCGTCGTGAGTCGTCTCATCCTTCTCTCCTGGAGATCACGGTTCACTGCCGAGGGCTCGGAGATCCATCGAATCCTGACCTTCGCCCTTCTGGTGATTATAGCCGGATCCGGCGCGCGATCAGTGATCCGCCACGAGCCCCCGGTTCCGACGCGACGCGGAGACCGTGTCGAGATGATTCTCGATCACGCCCTACGGAGCCGGAAGAACGATCCGGGCGTACTGGCGGCGGCGTCCTCGCACAATCATGCCGGGCCGGACCGCGACCATCGCGCGTGGATCGGTGAGGCGTTGCCCATCGATCGAGACACTGCCCTGCTCGACGAGGCGCCGGGCGTCGCTCTTGCTCGCCGCCAGGTCGAGACCCACCAGCAGATCGACGATTGACCAGTCACCGCCGCGTGGCAGGACAACCTCCGGAATCTCGGTTGGAACCTCCCGGTGCTGGATCTCGCGTTCGAAGCGTTCCTGTGCTTCTCGTGCCGCCTCCGGCGCGTGGAACTGACTGACGATGCTAAATGCCAGCCGCTTCTTCAGCTCCATCGGATTGACTTCGTCGCGCGCCATCCGCTCGCTCATCTCCCGAAGCTCTCGATCCGGAACGTCAGTCAGCAGCTCGAAGTAGCGTACGATCAGATCATCCTTGAGCGACATCACCTTCCCGTACATCTCGAAGGGTGGATCCGTCACGCCGATGACGTTCTGATAGCTCTTGCTCATCTTCCGTCCGTCGGTTCCTTCGAGGAGTGGCACCGTCAGGACGAACTTCTCGCGGTTCTGGAGAACGCGCACGAGAGTTCGCCCGACGAGCATGTTGAACGTCTGGTCGGTTCCCCCGATCTCGGCGTCGACCTCCATGGCGACGCTATCGTAGCCCTGGAGCAGCGGATAGAGAAACTCGTGCAGGCCGATCGGCCTGTTCTCGTCGAGCCGCCGCTGGAACATGTCGCGCTGGAGCATCTGCTGGGCGGTGAAGTTGGCTGCCAGCAAGATCATGTCGCGGGCGGTCATCTTGTCCCACCACTCGCCGTTGTAGCGGACCTCGACCGGGTTGGTCGGCGAGGCGACGTCGAGAATGCGCGATGCCTGCTGGATGTAGGTCGCGGCGTTCTCGAGCACCTCGGCGTGGGTAAGCTGGACGCGCGTCGCGCTCTTGTCCGTCGGATCGCCGATGCGGCCGGTGAAATCGCCGATCAGGAAGATGATCTTGTTGCCAAGGTCCTGAAGCTGGCGCAGCTTGCGCAGGGCGACCGCGTGGCCCAGGTGAATGATCGGGCTGGTCGGATCGACCCCCAGGTAGATCCGAATCTTCTCTCCGGCTCGCAGCCGTCGCTCCAGCTCGTCGCGTCCCACGATCTCGACGATGCCGCGCTCCAGCACGTACTCGATCGGGTCCGGACCGTGGCGAACCGGCACCGGTAGGTCTACTGTCGGGTTGTTTCGATCGACAAAGGCGGTCCACACGGTTGCGCCGAGCATCGTGCCCAGCGTATGGGAGAGCTCGGTCACTGCCTGACGGACCGCCTCATCGGTCACTCCGACGAAGCCATCGATCGGGAAGAAGATGTCGCGGCTCGCGCCGGTGACCTTCCCGCGTTCTCCCAGGCGCCAGACCCAGCGGCGCGTGCGCACTGCCTGCTCGTCGGCGAAGACGATCTCGCCCGCAGGGACCGGCTCGCTCTCGCGGTGGCCGAGCGGGGTGAAGCGATCGCCCGCGTGACTGTAGCGTACCCAGAAGTCGCCCTGGATTCGGCGGAGATCGTGAGCGCCGACTGGCACGAGGAACCGCAGGCTGGCGGCGTTGGCCAGGTCAACAGCCGGATTTATGTGGGGAACGCCGTCGCCCTGCACCGCGCGGCGCGCCAGCGCTTCGACCGACGGCGGAAACGCGACCGGATCGATCCCTGCCTTGCGGAATGCATCGAGCCAGGCTTTGATCCGGGGGTTCGCGTCGAGTGGCCGTTCGGCCAGCGCCTGGCGGATCGCGCCGACGGCCCGCGCGAGCGTGTCTTCGGCGCCCGGCGCGGGGCCGGCGTTATCGACCGCGGTCGCGACGACCACGCCAACGCAGTAGTTCGGAAACGCCGCGAGCACCTCTGGCGCGATGCCAAAACGCATCGGCCGCTCACCGTCACTCATAGATTCCTCCCAACAAAAAACCTCCCGCCCACACGGGCGGGAGGCAGCTTGAGCCTTCGCGGTACCACCGAGCTTCGTTGGCAGAAGCAACCGGGACCTCGCGCCACGCGGAGGTGCACTCTGGCGGCCGCTCCTGGCCAACCTCAATGCGCAATAACGGGCGCAAACCGGCACGCGTCTACTGACTCGATCGGCCTCACGGGCCCGGTCGAGCGTTCGGGCGGCGACTCCGGAGGGTAAACGCGACGCCGGTCACCGCGGGTCTCGCACCAGCCGCCCGCTCTCTGGAGGGAATCCCCGACGTCGCTCGGGTCTCCATCATCGTCTGTTCTCACTGTATTCTAGCCTCCAGCAGGGCGCCAGTGCAAGGAGCGCCCGGAGGGGAATCACCGAGGTTGCGCGGGCACGACTCATTCGCTTGACGGCAGTATCGAGGCCGGTACAATCGATACACTCTGGTTCCTGGTCCTCGACTAGTGCCCCGCCAACGGAAATATGCGGGGTAGCAATTT
>CADDYW010000070.1 GCA_902810745.1 Chloroflexota bacterium
AGGAACATGCCGCCAGAGTCGCCAATCGAACGTCGCCTCTACGAGGTGACGCGCTGGGTGGTCGATGGACCGGTCGAGGCGATCCCCTGTCTGCTCTACCATCGAGCAGATCTCCCGGGTCCGAAGCCTGCCGTCGTCTACTACCACGGCGTCGTCCAGTCCAAGGACTCGTACCTCGATTCGCACCCGACCGCTCGACGTCTGGCAGATGCAGGCTTCGTCGTCGCGCTGCCCGACGCTCCGGGCCACGGCGAGCGACCAGCCGCGGCGACGCTGATCGCGCGGCTGCGCGAAAGCCTGGCGCGCGAATTCTGCGCTGACATCGAGCAGTCCGGCGACGAAGCGCCGGCCTTATTCGACTGGCTGGCCGGCCACCCGGACGTGGACGGTACGCGCCTGGGCGTGATCGGCGTGTCGATGGGCGGCTACACCGCCGCGGTCGTCGCGGCGCGGCTGCGCGACCGGCTGCGCGCCGCCGTCTGCATCGCCGGCTGTGCCGACCTGCCATTCTGCATGGCGACCACCGACTCGATCGCGCCGGGAAAGTGGGGACCGCCCGACCGCGCGATCGATTCCGAGACCCGGGCGCGCATCGCCCGCATCGACCCGCTCGGCTATCCAGAGAAATACGCTCCCCTGCCCTTGCTGATCCTGCACGGCACCCGCGACACCTGGAACCCCTGCGTGACCAGCGAGCGGTTCGCCGCCGCGCTCCAGCCGCACTACGCGGCGAATCCGGATCGCCTGCGCCTGACGCTCGTTCCCGATGCCCCGCACTGGCCGCCCCAGCCGGCGATCGTTCAGGAGGCGCTCGACTGGCTGCGTCGCTATCTGCTCTAGATATCCCGACTGTGAAGGAGGATACGTGAGTCGCACCCCGCTTCGAGCTGGCATCCTTGGCACCGGCACCATCGCCACGTCGCCGACCGGCTACCTCGTCGGACTGATGCAGATGAAAGACGAGGTCACGACGGTGGCCGCGGCAGATCCGGTCATCGAGCGCGCGCGAACCGTCGCCGCCCAGTACGGTATTCCCGAGGTCTACGAGAGCCTTGACGAGATGCTCGACAAGTCCGACCTCGACCTGGTGATCAACCTGACGCCGATTCCGATCCACGGCTCGACGTCGCGCAAGATTCTCGAGGCCGGGAAGCACCTGGTCGTCGAGAAGCCAATCGCGACGACGATGGAGGACGCCGACGAGCTGATCGAGATCGCGAATCGCAAGGGGTTGACCTACGTCGTCGCGCCGCCGAACATGGTCCAGCCGAACCGGGTCCTGGCTAAGCAGCTCGTCACGGAGGGTGCGATCGGCCAGCCCTGCTTCGCGCGGGTGCGTAGCTCGCACGGCGGCCCGGCCGCCGGTCCCTGGCCGCTCGATCCGACGTGGTTCTATCAGGAAGGCTCCGGGCCCCTCTACGACATGGGCGTCTACGGCATCCACGACATCACCGGAATCCTCGGACCGGCCAAGCGGGTCGTCGCGTTCTCCGGAATTACCGAGAAGGTCCGAACCGTGCGCGACGGACCGTTCAAGGGCAAGAAGATCGAAGTCACCGCCGACGATAACACGCTGCTGATGCTCGACTTCGGCAACTCGGCGTTCGCCGTGGTCGACGGAACGTTCAACGTCAACGCGGCGAAGTCTCCTCAGATCGAGATCTTCGGCCGCGAAGGCACGATCAACATCTACAACCAGTGGCAGGATCCGACGGCCCCTCCGCTGGAGATCTTCCGCCTCGACGCGGTGCCCGGCGTCGATGGGTGGATCACGCCGCGGTTTCGCGGGGGCGACGAGGCGCGGCAGCGCTACCGTCGCGCGATCATGGTCAAGCACCTGGTGGATTGCCTGGCCGAGAACAAGCACCCGATCCTGAGCGCCGAGCACGCGCGGCACGCGCTGGAGATCATGCTCAAGGCAATCGAATCGGCACGCTGTGGCAGGGTGCTGGACCTGCGGACGACGTTCTAGTCGCGCACCGCGACTGGCTCGCCGCCGAGACGCGGAGAACGCACGGCACTGAGTTCGTCGGCTTCTTCCTCGGTGTTCTCTGCGTCTTGGTGGCTGATCCAGGACCGTGATCTCCCGGGCGCGGACAGCCGCGAGCCAGTCCGACCGGGTTCCCGCCCCGAGGAGCTATCGGCGCGCGTCGTCGCGCTTCCTCGCTTCCACTGGAGTCGAAGCTCCTTCGGCGGGTTCCGGTCGCCGGGGCCGGTACCATCTCTCGCACGAGCGCCTGTTCTCCATCCGGTACCGCCTCCTCCTGGCCCCGGTAGCCGCGGCCTCACTGGTACGACGCGCCCTGGCTCAACCGAATCGCAACCTATTCTCAACCAGCTGTTCACGATGGGCAGCGAAAATTAGAGTGGCTGAAGTGCAGGAGGTCGTGACGGTCCAAGGCTCTCGGGTCAGTGAAGGCCGGCACGGGGTGCGATGGCTGGTCCCCCTGCCCCTCCGCAATGGCTGACGGCTGGCTGGCCTCGGCCTGTCCGAGAAAGGAGGCGTGCTGGGGATATTTCTCCGCGTCGGGCAGCGCCCCGATATCTGAGCAGATTGTGTCCCGAACGAGGATGGTTCACGCGCTTAGCTGGCCGGGGGTAGCAGTGCCAGCCAGGCGGGTATTAACGACGTGTCCCGATATTGGTTGCCGACAGATGGTGGGATACTTTAGTTCCTATTAGCCAAGGAAGCAGAGGAAATGGACGGAAGGGAAAAACTGGATCAAGATCCAACCGGGCAGAGTATCGCGTCTGCCCTAGCGCCACCCCATCGCGATCGATCGACCCTCAATCGCCGTGATCTCATGAAGATCGGGACCGCCATGGCCAGTGCGGCAATCGCCGCGAGCGCCGGCCTGCCGTGGCGCGACGACACCGCCGAGGCCGCCAAGGCCTCCTCATTGGACCCGCCAATTCTCACTTGCGGCTGTCCCTCTAACACGTGCTCTTCTCCCAGCGTGTGTACCACCAATGACCCGGCGCACCGGATTATCCTCCAGATCTGCGCCGGCGCAAGCGGCGCACCGGCGGGTTTCTCGGTCCAGTGGACGAAGCTGCCGGCTGGTGTCGACTGCAACGCCTTCGTGTGGCCAGACTCGAGCGATCCGAGCGTCTGCAGTGCGTCCTTCTCCGGTGTACCCGGCACCAAGGGCAAGCCCGGCTCCGGCTGGACGCTGGGTGCTGGGCAGTGCGTCTGTGTCGAGATCGGCCACCTGGATGACTCGGTTATCGGCGTGGGATTGAGCGGCTGTGGAAGTGACGAGCTTGACTGTGGCACGACCTACGTGTTCCGTGCCTTTGCGCACAATGACCCGGTGAGCGGCAAGGGCCGTAGCAGCTTTACGCCGAATCTGTGCTGCTCCACCAGCCCGTGTCCGGGGGAATGCACCTGCAAGACCCAGGGCTTCTGGAAGACCCACGGCTCGACCGGAGATGGGACGACGGCCTGCACCAACTGCCATGAAGGCAACAACAGCGACGCGTGGCCGAGCCTGACCGGGCAATGCACCTGCACCAGCGGGGATGGTCTGTGCCTGGGGACAACGTGCTACACCAAGGACCAGCTATGCTGCATCCTGAACACGCCCAGTGCCGGGGACGGCCAACCTGCCAATGGCTTGATCATCCTGGCCCACCAGCTGATCACCGCCAAGCTCAACGTGCTGAACGGCTGCACTCCCGAGTCGACGGTTCAAGCGGCGATCAGCAGCGCTGACCAGATGATTGGCAACCTGCAGATTCCTCCATATGGTGCCGGCTACCTGAGCCCGGATTCGGTGAGCTCGCTGAATAACACTCTGGACAACTTCAATAGCCACTGCGAAACCACCTGAGCGCATGGACGGTGGAGAGAGCTGCGACGTAACGTTCTCTCCACCGTACTCCTGATCGAGGAACGTCGTGATGTCTGAATCCGTGCAGATCGAGACCGTGCCCCGGCGCCGCTGAGGGGAGCCGCCCACGGCCAGTTCGGCCGCTTCCGCCACCTCGCGCGTGGCGCCGGGCGTTCCATACTACCCAGAAGACTACCTGCCCTGCGCCGATCTCGCGTTACTCGTGCCGCTCAAACGCTCGCCGGAGTACCGGATGATCCGCAAGCGCGTGGCCGATCTGAAGCCGATCGACACGTGGCAGGCGGACGGTCTTCACTACTTCGTCTTCCAGCTTGTGCCCGAGGATACCCGACCGAATCCCGCGGTGGCCGCTCCCGTCGCGCTGTTCATGATGCGCCACGGCGACCGAGCTCCGGTCGGCGCCGTCGTCGTCACCCCGCGTCCAAGCGGCGAATCCGCGGAGGTGACGAATCTTCGCCAGCCAGGGGCACCGCTCGTCGTCCCACTCACCAGCGGGGATCCCAGCAATATAGCTCCGCGCACCGCGACGCCTTGACACGCGCGCTTCTGCCTCGCTACCATGCCGGTACGCGCGTCCCATCGCGGATCGCGGGTCATCGCGACCATGGGTTGCTGCCGTGGGAGTGTGCGGCTCCCGTTCCGGGCGGGACGGGAGCTTTTTGCTGGACGCGAGGGCATGGCCATGAGCGTTGGTGGCGTGGATCAGGGGAACCGGAGTCAGCCGTTCGAAGCGATCAATCCGAAGGTCTCGTTTCCCGCGCTAGAGCGCGAGATCGAGCAATGGTGGCAGCAGCACGGCGTCGTTCGCAAGGCGCTCGAAAGCGGCGACCGACAGAATCCCTTCGTCTTCTTCGAGGGGCCTCCGACCGCGAACAACCGCCCCGGCATCCACCACGTCGAGGCACGCAGCTCCAAGGACGTCATCGTCCGCTTTCAGCGAATGCGCGGCCACTACGTCGTCGGCGCGCGCGCCGGTTGGGATACCCACGGACTGCCGGTCGAGATCGCCGTCGAGCAGGCGCTTGGCTTCACCGGCAAGCCCGACATCGAGACGTACGGTATCACGCGGTTCAATCAGGCCTGCCGCGAGAGCGTCGATCGCTACATCGGTGACTGGGAGCAGCTCACGAACCGCATGGCCTACTGGATCGACCTGGATCATCCCTACGTCACCTACCACAATGAGTACATCGAGTCGCTCTGGTGGATCCTGAAGACCCTCTGGGACCGCGATCTGCTCTTCCGCGACTACAAGGTCACTATGCACTGCCCGCGCTGTGGCACCTCGCTCTCCGATCACGAGGTCTCGCTTGGCTTCCAGGACGACGTCGACGACCCGTCGACCTGGCTGCGCTTTCGCCATCGCCCGAGTGGCCACCCCCTCGACGTGCAGCTTTCTGGTGCCTCGTTCCTCGCCTGGACGACCACGCCCTGGACGCTCCCGGCCAACGCCGCCCTCGCGGTGCATCCGGACGCTCGTTACGTCCTGGCCGAATACCTCGGCGGTCCGTCTCCCGAGCGGGTCGTGCTGGCCGAGGCGCTGGCAAGCACGGTACTCGGCGCTGGCAACGCCAGGGTCCTCGCCACCTTCGTCGGGCGCGACCTCGCGGGCGTGCGCTACGAGCCGCTCTTCACCGGCGTCCCAGCGCCGGGCGAGACGGTCGATCCCGAACAGGCGTACCGGGTGATCGCCGACGAGTTCGTCTCGCTGAGCGATGGCACCGGCATCGTCCACATCGCACCGGCTTACGGCGACCTGGAGATCGGACGGAAGTACGATCTTCCCACGTTCTTCTCGGTCGACCTCGCGGGCAACACGCTGCCCGAGTTCAATGCGCTCGGCTTCGGCGAGATGTTCTTCAAGCGCGCCGACGATCGCATCATCGAAAACCTCGATCGGCGTGGCCTCCTGTTCCGCTCTGGGCGCGTGCGCCACGCCTATCCGTTCTGCTGGCGCTGCTCGACGCCGCTGCTGTACTACGCCAAGCCATCGTGGTACATCCGCACGACCGCGCGCAAAGACAGGCTGGTCGCCAACAACGAGCTGATTCACTGGGTGCCCGAGCATATCAAGCGCGGCCGCTTCGGCAACTGGCTCGAGAACAACGTCGACTGGGCGCTGAGCCGCGAGCGCTACTGGGGTACGCCACTGCCAATCTGGGTCTGTGACGCCTGCGGCTACACTCAGGTCATCGGCTCGATCCAGGAGCTCTCGGAGCGGGCCGGGCGCGACCTCTCCGGCCTCGATCTTCACCGACCCTACGTCGACGAGGTCACCTGGTCCTGCCAGGATTGCAAGACCGGAACGATGCACCGGATCCCCGACGTCGCCGATGCCTGGTTCGACTCCGGCTCGATGCCGATCGCCCAGTGGCACTATCCGTTCGAAAACCAGGATCTTTTCCGGATCGCCGGCCAGGCGGATTTCATCTCGGAGGCGATCGATCAGACGCGCGGCTGGTTCTACACCCTTCACGCCGTCGCGACGCTGCTCTTCGATCGGCCAGCCTTCCGCAACGTCATCTGTCTCGGCCACATCCTCGACGCCAACGGCTTCAAGATGTCGAAGTCGCGCGGGAACGTCGTCGATCCCTGGGACCTGATGGAAACGTATGGCGCCGACGCCACCCGCTGGTACATGTACGCCTCGGCGCCGCCGTACAACCCGCGCCGCTTCACGACCGAGCAGGTCGGCGACATCCTGCGCCAGTTCCTGCTGACGCTCTGGAACACCTACTCGTTCTTCGTCACCTACGCCAACCTCGACGGCTGGACGCCGGATAGGGCCACCCCTGCCCCGACCGCGCCGGACCTCGCCCCGATCGATCGCTGGGCACTGGCGCGGCTCAACGTCCTGGTGCGGGACGTCACCGCCATGCTCGACGGCTACGACATCCACGGGCCGGCGCGGGCGATCGAGAGCTTCGTCGAGGATCTCTCGAACTGGTACGTGCGGCGCAACCGCCGTCGCTTCTGGAAGACCGAGGACGACGCCGATAAGCGCGCCGCCTATCACACGCTCTACATCTGCCTGGCAACACTCGCCCGACTGATGGCGCCGTTTACGCCGTATCTCGCCGAGGCGATCTATCAGAATCTCGTCGCCCGAGTCGACCCGCGAGCCGCCGAGAGTGTCCACCTTGCTTCCTGGCCCGAGGCCGACCTCGCGGCCATCGACGAGGCGCTGCTCGCGGACACGGCGCAGCTCCTGGCCGTCGTCGGGCTCGGGCGGTCGGCACGACGGACGGCCGGTCTGCGAGTCCGCCAGCCACTGAGTGAGCTGCTCGTCCGGGTGCCACGGGTGGAGGCGCTCCGCGCGCTGGAAGACGAGCTTCGCGAGGAATTGAACGTCAAATCCGTCCGCTACCTCGGCGTCAGCGATACGCTGGTGACGTACCAGATCAAGCCGAATCTGCCGGTCGTCGGGCGCAAGTACGGGCGACTCGTTCCGGCGCTGCGGTCGGCGCTCGCGGCGCTGCCGCCGGAGCAGGCACGCGAGGCAGCACGCAAGGTCGAGGCTGGCGAGAGTTTCACGCTCGCCGTCGAGGGACAGCAGCTCGAGCTGGCACCAAACGAGGTTCTGGTCGAAGCAACCTCACCGCCGGGCTACGTCGTCGCCGAGGAGAACGGCATCCTCGTGGCGCTGAATACCACGATCACACCCGACCTGCGGCTCGAAGGCCAGGCCCGCGATCTGGTGCGCTTCATCCAGGATGCCCGCAAGGCCGCCGACTTCGCCATTGCCGACCGGATCGAGGTCGCGATTCAGCCGAAGGACGGGTTCGACCTGCATCCGGTGGTCGATGCGTTCGGAGACTATATCCGGGCGGAGACACTTGCCCAAACGCTGCATCTTGGCCCACCCGCCCCCGACATGCACACCGCCGAGGCGGACCTGGACGGTGGCACGGCGATCATCGGCGTCCGGCGTGCCGGCACCGCTTGAGACGGTTGCCAGGTGCATCGTTGTGGAGTGTCACCCCGTGCCGTGGCGACGGCGCTCTGTTCTTCGCCGCCGCCGCACGGACATTCCTCACTGACGTTCGGGACATGACACCCACGACGAGCTGGCGGGCACTGTTGCGAAATCTGTCGGAGACCAGGAGGCGCGCTGCACGCCGCGCCGTGCAGCGGCCCGACAGGTCACGGGGAAGGCGTTTCTCTAAGCGGCGAAGAGTCGGGGCTCACTGCACGACACCCCACCGCACCACGGGATAGACCTGAGCGAACGGAGGAACGAGATGTCGACGGGACAGCCGGCAGCGACCATTTATATGTACGTCGGGACCTTCACCGCCCACCAGCCGCACGGACGCGGGCGGGCCGAGGGCATCTACGTCCTGCAAACCGATCCGTCGTTTCGCAGCTTCACCCCGGTGCAGGTTGTGCCCGAGGCGATCAATCCGTCGTTCGTCGCGCTCGCGCCCGAGCGGCGCCACCTCTACGCGGTAAACGCGGTTCCCGAGATCGACGGGCATCCCGGCGGCGCGGTGAGCGCCTTCGCCGTCGATCCATCCACCGGCGCGCTGACCTATCTCAATCGGCAGTCGTCGCACGGCGCCGGTCCCTGCCACGTGAGCATAGATCGGACCGGGCGCTGGGCCCTGGTGACCAACTTCCACGGCGGAAGCCTCGCCGTCCTGCCAATTTGGGATGACGGGCGGCTGGGCCCGGCGACCGACGCGATCCAGCACCACGGCTCGGGTCCCCATCCCGAGCGCCAGCAAAGCCCGCACTGCCACTCGCTGAATCTGGATCCCGCCAACCGCTTTGCGCTCGTCTGCGACCTCGGCCTCGATCGCGTGTTCATCTACCGTTTCGATCCAGTCGGCGGCAAGCTCGTGCCAAACGAGCGCCAGCCCTGGGCGCAGACACATCCGGGCGCCGGCCCTCGCCATCTCGCGTTCCACCCGAGCGGCCGCTACGTCTACGTGATCAATGAGATCGACTCGACGTTGACGACGTTCGCCTACGACGCGGCCGAGGGAACCCTCTCCGAGATTCAGTCGGTCTCGACGCTGCCAGACGGCTTCTCCGGCGCGAACTCCTGCGCCGACGTGCACGTCGCGCCCTCCGGTCGGTTCGTCTACGGATCGAACCGCGGCCACGACAGCATCGTGATCTACGCAATCGACGCGGGGACCGGTCGGCTCAGCTACGTCGCCCACGAATCGACCCGCGGCCGCAACCCGCGCAACTTCTTCCTCGATCCGACCGGTACGATCTTGCTGGCCGCGAATCAAGACAGCGACAATGTCGTGGCGTTCCGCGTCGACCCGGAAACCGGCCGCCTTGCGCACGCCGGGACGGTCGCGGAGGTCTCGACGCCGGTCTGCCTCAAATCGACGCTCGATCACTGATGCTTGTAGCGCCGGTGCCAGTCGACGCCCTGCCAGGTCGTCGTCTCCAGCGGCGTGACGAAGACGAGCCAGCGTGGCTCTGTCATCGTCGGCTCGAGGTAGTCGGGGCCGTGCTCGCCGAGGTAACGGAGCGACATCCGCCGAGCGATCTCGACCCATTTGCCGCCGACGTTTGGCTCTTCGACGATCCGGGCGATGCCCTTCACCAGCACCCGACGCTGCGGTGGATTCGATTCGTCGATACAGAGGAAGACGCGGCCGTCGCGCTGGACGAACCGTGCCCAGGCCGAGCGCTCGCGCGGGATGATGTAGTAGCCGCCGTCGGAATATTCGAACCAGCAGGGGACGACGTAGGGCCAGCCCTCGGCATCCAGACATCCCAGCTTGCAGACGGGATTACCGGCAAAGAATTCCGCGATGTCGTCATCGCTCATCGGTCCGATCTTGCCGCGCCATGCTTCTCGATCCGCCATGCTCGCCTCGATCGAAGAATTCTGCGTGCTACCGATGATTCAAGCCCCCGAATAGCCGCTGGCCCTTCACGCCCAGCTTCAGCCGGTACACCGAGGCGGTCTGGCATTCGGTCACGACCAGCGTATCGAAGTCCGGGCCGCCGAAGGCGACGTTGGTCACCTCGCGACCGGGGACCGGAATGCGGTCGACCGCGCGCCCATCCTGGTCGAAGACGTCGACACGCCCTTCGCCGAAGTGGGCGACGTAGAGATGACCGTCCGCGTCGAAGGCCATGCCGTCCGGTCCCGGTCCATCGCTCAGGCGGGTGAATACTGTCGGGCGACCGACCGCGCCATCCCGGCCGATCGGATAGCGGAGCACCTGATTGCGATACGTCTCGGCAAGGAACACGGCTGATTCGTCGGCATTCAGCGCAACGCCGTTCGGAAATGCAAGCCCGGTATCGAGCTGTTCGAGACGACCGTCCGGGAAGGCACGGTAGAACGCGCCAGTGGGCCTCTCGGCGGACGAGCCCCAGGGATCCGAGAAGTAGAGCACGCCATTCCGATCGAAGACCAGGTCGTTGGCGCCATTGAGCGGCCGTCCCTGGTAGCTGTCGACGAACCCCGCGATCTTCCCGTCGGGGCTGATCTTCAGAATTCCGTGGATATCCTTTCCCTCGTCAGCACAGTAGAGCGTGCCATCGCGGTGGAACGCGAGGCCAGCCGGAATGCCGCCCGTGTTGACGAACTCGCGAACGACACCGTCTGGGCCGAGGCGGTTGATCGAGCTGCTCAGCCAGTTGACGAAGTAGAGATCCCCATTCTCGGCGAAGCAGGGCCCCTCCGGAGAATCGAAGCCAGTCGCGATCGGCTCGAGCCGGTCCGCGCGTTCCATGGTCCTCACCTCCCACAGCGCAGGTCGGGCCATGATCATAGCCATCCGTTCCATGCCTGGCAACACGCTCCGGACGGCCGTGCCTGACGGGCTAGTACGAACGGCCTACCGATTCTTCTTGTTGGAGACCGGTCGTGCGGGTCCCATGAGAGAAGAAGGATTCTAGCTGTCGCCCGATCTCATCAAATCCAGTAGACCGAGCGAGTTCCAGTCAATGGAGCGACGATGGCCAGATTTGCCGCCGTGGCGGTCTTCCTCATCGCCCTATCGTTGGCGATCGTCCGCGTCGGACCGGCGACCGTAGGAAAGGTCACCGCACGCTTCTTCGCGACGCCCACCCCGACGGCGGTACCGACGGCGACACCGCTCCCCGCGGTCGAATGCGACGAAGCGATCAACCTGGTTTTCCGGCGGCATCCGGACGTCTTCACGACGATGCAGTCCGACATGCACCTGACGCTGGTCTGCGGAGATCCGCAGCCAAACCGAGATCGGTCGGTCTTCCTGAACTGGGAGTGGGCGGGTCAGCAGCACTTTGCCGAGTTTTCCGTTTCGCCGACCCGCACGATCCGACCGGTTGATGACAATGCTCAGCGCTTCGACACGTATGGCAGCTACGGAAGCAAGATCTCGGCGGTGATGCGCTATTTCGATTAGAGCGGTGTACTGCAGAGAACCGTCATCAGACGGAGAATGCGGTACGCGGCAGGCATGTCCGGGCGCGTGAAGCGGACGGTGCGGCCGTCGACGCGCTCGACGTGGTCGATCATCTCGGATAGATCCGCAAAGACCGGACGGTTAAAGCTGACCTGGACCTCCACCGGCTGCCGTACACGCAGCGGCTCGACGCTCGGCCGTTCGCGAATCGCGCGTGCCGCGGCTTCCCGCAGCTTCGCCCGAGCAACATTCGGGTGGAGACTCTCGGCAGCCAGGTGCGCGCGGCTTTCTTTCACCTGAACGGTGATCACCTCGGGGCCAAGGAGATCGCGCGCCTCATCCGCGACGATCTGATCGCCCGCGACGAGCACGACCGGAACGCCGTGGGCTCCGGCCATGGCGGCGTTCAGCCCCAGCTCGCCGAACGGCTTCCCGTTGACCTGCACGTCCAACAGGGCACCGGTAAAGGTGTGGCTCAAGACGGCAGGCGCCGAGCCCGCTCGCCCGTGAACGCCGACGAACATCGCCAGATCGTAGCCGCGATCGATGCCGTCGACCATCCCGTACACCTTCGGCTTGCCGCGGTTGAGTGTCGCCCGTTCGTCCAGATCCTCCGGAATCAGGTTGCGGTACGGTCCGTGAACGTCGGCCACGGTAACCTGCGCTCGCGGATCGGCATCGAAGATGCCCGCGACGACCGCGTTCGCCTCGCCGGTCATCAGGCGCCGGGCACGCTCGTACTCCGGGTTTCCTCGCTGACCCTCTTCGCCGTTGACGACTCCGGCGATTCCTTCGATGTCAACTGAGACGTAGACGCGCATCGTGTCTCCCTCACGTTTGGCGGATCAGCTTCGGATCGAGCGCGTCCCGCAGCCCGTCTCCGAGCAGGTTCAACGCGAGCACCGAGAAGAGGATCGCGAAGCCCGGGAAGTAGCCGACGTGCGGTGCGAGCTGAAGGAACTGTCGACCGTCGGCGAGCATCGCGCCCCACTCGGGCGAAGGCGGGCGAATCCCCAGGCCCAGAAAGCTCAGGCTTGACGCGGCCAGGATCGCCGTGCCCAGGCGCAGGGTCGCCACGACGATGATTGGCGCCAGCGCGTTGGGCAGCAGGTGGCCAAACATGATCCGGAGATCACCCGCGCCGATTGCCTGCGCCGCGAGCACGAAATCCTGCTGCTTGAGCGCGAGGATGGAGCCGCGAAGCAGGCGAGCGAAAACCGGAATCGAAAAGATGCCGATGGCGACGACCACATTGATCTCGCCCACGCCCAGTACGGCGACGATGGCGATCGCCAGGAGCAGACCCGGGAAGGCGAGCTGAATGTCCAGCAGACGCATTGCCACGCTATCGATCCAGCCACCATAGTACCCGGCGAAGAGGCCGATGACGACGCCCAGCACCAGGCCAAAAAGCGTCCCGAAAAATCCGACCGAAAGGGAGATGCGCGAGCCGTAGATGACCCGGCTGAAGACGTCCCGCCCGAAATTGTCGGTCCCGAAGGGAAACGAGAGCGACGGTCCTTCGAGCAGATGGTCGTAGTTCTGGGCGATCGGATCGTGCGGTGCGAGCAAGGGCGCCGCGATCGCGACGAAGATCAGCAGTAGGACGCCGATCCCGCCGGCCATCGCCGCGCGGTTCCGCCGCAGCCGCCGCCAGGCGTTGCCCCAGAGCCCGAGTCCAAGATCGTCGAGCGGCTCGTCGACCGCGAACAGGGTTGTCGATTCGACGTCAGTTTGCGCCACGTTCACACCTGCAGAGGCCGGACCACCAAGAGCAGCCAGCAAACGGCGAGAGCGTCCCTGCGGCAAAACCTGTTGCTGCCCGTTTTTCGTCTGCTGGGTTCACGAGTACGTGATCCTCGGGTTGATCCAGGCGTAGAGCACGTCCACCAGAAGGTTCACCAGGACGAACTGCACCGCGAAGAGTAGCAGCGCGCCCTGGACGACCGGAAAGTCGCGGTTGTTGATCGAGTTTACCAGCAACAACCCGAGCCCGGGATAGCCGAAGACGGTCTCAGCGATGATCGCGCCGGACAGCAGACCGCCAAACTCGAGTCCGAGGATGGTGATGATCGGAATGAAGGCATTCTTCAGGGCATGGACGAGGATCACGCGCCGCTCGGCCAGACCTTTCGCGCGTGCCGTCCTCACGTAATCTTCGCCCAGCACTTCGAGCATGCTCGATCGGGTCACCCGCGCGATGATCGACGACGCGCCAACGCCGAGTGTCAGCGCGGGCAGAATCAGGTGTTTCAGGTCCCCACCGCCGAAGGCCGGCAGCCACTGTAGCGTGACCGCGAACAGCAGAAGCAGCATCAGCCCGAGCCAGAACGAGGGGGTGCAGACGCCCACCAGGGCCACGATCATACTGAGGCGGTCGAACAACGTATCGTGCCCGACCGCCGCCACGACTCCAAAGCTCAGCCCGAGAACGATCGAGATGAGCATGCTTGCCACCGCCAGCTCGAGCGTCGCCGGGAACCGGGTGAAGATCTCCTGGGTCGCCGGCACCCGCGACACCGTCGAGCGGCCGAAGTCGCCTTGAACCGCGCGTTCCAGCCAGTACACGTATTGGATCGGCAGCGGCTGATCGAGACCCCACTGGTGTCGCAACAGCTCCACCTCGTCGCCGGTCGCCTCTGCCCCGAGTGCCTGACGTGCCGGATCTCCCGGCACCAGTCGCATCATCAGAAAGACGACGATCGATACGCCGAGAAGAATGGGGACCAGCGCCAGCAGGCGGCGCCCAACGTACTGAGCCATCCCCGCGATACGCTCCGTCGCCCGCGTTCTACTTCTTGAAGTACGCCGAGCGCATGTAGACGATACCGTCGGGCTGAGTGATCACGCCGCCGGCGTCGTCACGAATCGCCCCGAAGTAGGTCGGCGCGTAGAGGAAGATGTTCGGCGCATCGTCCATGATCTGCTCCTGCGCCTTGGCGTAGGCTTCTTTGCGCTTGTCCTCGTCGGTGAATTGGAGACCTTGCTGGATGTACTCCTCGACCTGCGGATTGGTATAGAACGAGTAGGTCGCACCGGCGGGCGGCCATTGCGCCTTGGTGTAAATCGGTCGGAGCGCCCAGTCGGCGTCGCCGGTCGAGGGCGACCAGTTGCTCACCAGCATCTGGACCTGCGACTGATCCACCGGCTTGGAGACCTCGGCGTTGAGCGCCGCCGACTCCATCAGCTTCACCTCGACGTCGACGCCCACCTGCTTGAGCTGCGCCTGGATCGCGACGGCCCGGTCCTTGTTCGGCGCCGTCATCCAGATCTCCGTCTTGAAACCGTTGGCCAGCCCGGCCTGCGCCAGAAGCTCCTTGGCCTTCTGCGGGTTGTACTCATAGGTTTTTACCTTGTGATAGCCGTACACGCCTTCGCAGATCGGCGAATCGAGCACCTTGCCCTTGCCAAGCTCGGCCGCCTTGAGAACCTCTTCTTTGTTCACCGCGTAGTTGAGCGCCTGGCGAACCAGCTTGTTGTCGAACGGCTTCTTCGTGTTATTCATCGTGATCCAGAAAGCCGAGATGCTGTCGTTCTCGAGGACGACCACCCCCGGAGCCTTCTGGAGCTGAAGCGCTTGCGGCGCGTTGAGCGGGCCGGCGAACTGAGCGCTCCCGCTCTGCACCGCGATGCCCAGCGCGCTCGGCTCGGAGATCCCCTTGATCGTCAGCTTGGACACCGACGGGCCAATCGCCTTGTTCCAGTACTTGTCGAACGCGGTGAGGCCGATGTGATCGCCACGCACCCATTCGGCGAACTGATATGGACCCGTCCCGACTGGATGCTGACCGAAATCCGCGCCGTACTTCTTGATCGCGGCCGGGCTAGCAATGCCGCCCGCCGGGTGGGCGATGGTCGCAATCATCGCCGCGAACGGCTGCTTTGCCACCAGCTTGACGGTGTAGTCGTCGATCGCCTCCGCGTGGTCGATCACCGCGCCGAAGAAGCCGTGGCGCTTCAGCTTCGAGTCCGAGGCAAGCACGCGATCGAAGTTCGCCTTGACCGCCGCGGCGTTGAAGGGCTCGCCATCGTGGAACATGACACCCTGCTTCAGCTTGAAGGTGAATTCCTTCGCATCGGCCGACGGCGTCCAGCTCTCCGCCAGGAGGTTGACGACCCGCATCTTCTCGTCAAGACCGACGAGACCTTCGTAGATGCACTTGTCCACCCCGAGCGAGGCGTTGAAAAAGCTGTCGTGCACGTCAAGGGAGTCTGGCTCCACGTTGAGAGCGATCAGGAACGTTTTGTCCATAAACGGCGCCGAGGTGGGAACTGGATTCGGCGAGATCTTCCCGACGGTCTGAGCGATCGGCGTTGGTGGCCCAGAGGTCGCGGCCGGCTGCGCGGCTCTGGTCGGCGTCGCGGGCAGACTCGTGGAGGTCGGCGGCTGGTTCTGGCTCTGGCACGCGGCGAGAATGGCCGAAAGCGTCGCCGCGCTTGTCCCGAGCGCGACTAACCTCAGAAACCGCCGACGATCCAACCCGGCCCGCTGCCACTCTTCGAACAGTGCCCCGAACTGATCTACTCGGCTCACGACGTTCACCCCTTCTACGTAACTTCACTGCATCTTGATTTCAGGTGACAACAGGAGTGCAATGAAACTTTCGCCCCGTCCCGCTTCTAGTGCCCCGCCAACGGAAATATGCGGGGTAGCAATTTGGGAAAATTGGCCCTGCGGGCCAATTTTCCCAAACGCCACCACCCATCAATTTCTGCTTGACACACCACTAGCACGAGATCAGGGCAAGGATCCGACAACGCCGAGTCGCGTCCTCGCAAGCATCGTCGATCTGAAAGCCGTCGTAGTGTCGGTGGTGATACGAACCGTCTCCTTCGATGTTTGCTTCAAGGTGCTACTGCTGCACCGCGCTCACACAGTATTCGGTTTGGCATATTTTGTCAACGCACGAGGAGCACTGGCACGCTGTCACCGAGTCGTTGCCCCTTCCCCCACCCGCCACGCTCACTGGGCCAAGCTCCGCGACACCGGAGAGGATCCGAAGCTCGGACCGTTCGCGACTCTCGAGAAAGGAGCATTGATCATCGTCACTACAGGCCAAGCCACAGGGAGGTTGCATGTTCGCTCTCTTCGGCATGATTGGTGCCGTCCGCCGGTGGTTCGTCCGCGCGTGGAACGAAGCCCTGCGTGGGCCATGATGCAGAGCTGCTCTGACCGGTGCCTTTGCTCTGGTCGACGAGCTAGAGTCCCGAGCTGATGATCAGCGGGGTCGACGCTGCCACCACGGGATGGATTCGATCCAGAGGTCCTTTGGCCAGCGGTGAGCTACACACAACTTCTGCAGTTCGGAATATTGCTCGTCGGTCCGCCACCACGCGCCAAAAGCACCCTCCTCATTGCACAGGAGGTGCAACCTGCCCAGGTAGAGCTCGGCACGAAGCACTGCGTTTGATCCTGCCAGCTAGCCGAAGAACCTTCCACCCACGCAGGCGATTCGAGTTCCGACGGCTGATCTGGGAGCGCTCGTCGCGGCGCTACTCGAGCGCGTGGGCGTGGGCGGGGACGATCGAACACTCCTGGCGAGCTTGCTCGTGCAGAACGGCCTCCGAGGCGTCTTCAGGCACGGCTCGCGACATTCGCGACGGGAAGCTCAACCCGCGGGCGACGGTGACCGTGGTGAGCGAATCGCACGTCACGATCCACCTCCACGGCGACGGCGAGCTCGGCTACCTCGCGTCCGGTCGCGTCGCGTAGTCGCTGGTGTCTACAGCACTTGAGATCGGCGTGGCGGCCGGAGCCACTCGCAATCACGCGCACTGTGGCGCCGCGGGATTGTACTCGCGCATCGCGGTCGGCGCGAACCTGTCCAGTCACGCGACCTCGGGTCACCAGCTCAAGCTACAGCCGGGTCAGCCGCTCGTCGACGCAACGGGCGGCTCGCCGCGCAGCTTCGGAGTGCCCACGGGCAAGCTGCCGCCGCCGATTCTTGATTTCGGAGCGATTCATGACGTCGGCGAAGGCACGCCACACCGCCGCGAGATCTTCGACCTGGTGCCGGGGCTCGTCCTCCGACACCTCGAGCTTAGTGCCATTTGCCAGGCGATCGGCGGATTCCTGGGCGGCGTACCGGCCGACGAGAAGCGCGCGCGCCGCCGTTTCTCGGGCGCGAACCAGGGCTCGTTCATGGTGTTCGTCGACATCGCCCGTTTCAAGCCCCCGGTGGACCTCCAGACCGAGGTGGACGACCACATTCGCCACGTCAGCCGGCTGGCGCTCCTGCCCGGCTACGATCAGTCGCTCCTGCCCGGCGCGATCGAGCGGCAGCGCGAGCAGGCCAGGGTGATCGAAGGCGTACCGACCGGCCGGCGTCATCGACAGCGACTGTCTGACGTTGCCGCCGAGCTCGAAGTCCCGACGCCGTGGTAGAGCGGGTGCGCAGGCGACGACGGCGTGTGAATGCCGACGCCCGGCGGCGTGCCCTCCATGGTTTCGTCTAGTCACCGCGTCGACTCAGTCACGACCGAGCCCATCCAACAGTCCATGCCTGGCTGGACGATAGAACGAAGCAGATCCCATCAACCAGTGGCACGACAATCAACCCAATTTCTGTTTCACTCCACCGTGCGCTCCCAGTATTATGTCCCCAATCTGGACTTGTCCCGCTCGCCGCGTCTCCGAAAATCAGGAAGCCTTTTCCTTCGCGAGTGCCGCGCGACGCGCGGCACACCGCAGACGGCGGTAGCCTGCCCTCCGCGCCTGGACCTGCTAACCCCTGCAAATCCGTGCTGGATTCGCGATAGAGGATCTGCCTCGATGGATACCTCCCCCGCGGTCGCGCCGTCCACGATCCATGCTCTTCCGTCGATCAGCGTGATCATTCCAGTGCGGAACGGAGCGGCGACGCTGTCACGCTGCCTGGAAGCGCTCAACCAGAGTCAGGGCGTCACCTGGGAATGCATCGTCGTCGACGATGGCTCGACCGACGAGACTGCTGCCGTTGCTCGTCGCTGGGGCGCGCATCTGATCCAGTCCGATCGACCGGGATCCGGGCCGGGCCGGGCACGCAACCTCGGCGCCCAGCTAGCCACCGCGCCCTTCCTGTGCTTCCTGGACGCGGATGTCGTGGCGCACCCGGACACGCTGGAGCAGTTCGTCGCGCTGTTCGAGGCCGATCCGTCGCTGGCAGCCGCGTTTGGCTCCTACGACGCGAGTCCTGCCGAACCAGGATTACTGTCTCAGTACCGAAACCTGCTTCACCACTTCGTCCACCAGACCGGACAGGAGCAAGCATCCACATTCTGGAGTGGGTGCGGAGCGATTCGTCGCGACATCTTCCTGGAGCTTGGAGGCTTCGATCCAGCATACACCCGGCCCAGCATCGAGGATATCGAGCTTGGTTACCGCTTGCACGCTCGGGGGGCCCGGATTCGTCTCGCCAAGCACGTCCAGGTCACGCACCTCAAGCGCTGGACGTTCCGCGGAATCGTCACGACTGACATCCGAGATCGCGCGCTCCCCTGGACCGCGCTGATCCAGCGCACCGGCCACCTCCCAAATGACCTCAACCTCCAGACGTCGAGTCGCATCAGCGCGCTTAGCGTGTACACGCTCATCGGATTGCTCGTGGTCGGCTGCTGGCAGCCACGCGCCTGGGCAGCCAGCCTGGTGCCGTTGCTGTCCCTCCTGGCGTGCAATCGTCGACTCTACGCGTTCTTTCTGAAAATGCGCGGCCCCTGGTTTCTGCTCGGTGCGCTCCCGTTGCACTGGCTCTACTTCGCCTATTCTGCTCTCGCCTTCGGCTACGGCATGGGGATGGCGAGGCTGCGACGCCAATCGATGACGACGCTCCGGATTCAGTCGATTCGCGGCGCAGTGGCCCACGACGGTGGCGCCGGGTCGTCGAACCGTTCGGACCAGAAGACATCCGTCGAGATTGTCGCGGCCGATCCCGAGGTTTCGGGCCGGTGAGGTGCAGCGAGGGGGTCAGTGCACGTCGGGAGAGGGCAGCCTGGCCCATCCGGAAGGTCGGGATCAATCGTCGCGCAACCTCGTGGATGGTCGTCGGGCTCGTCGCACTGGGCTGTCGCCTTCTCCTGGCGATTCCGGCGCTTGGCGATCCACGGCGCTTCTTCGTGTCTCCGGACTCATTCGAGTACGATCGGCTAGCTCTCAACCTCGTCGCCGGACACGGTTATTCTCTTGCCACGTCGTCGCCATTTACCCCGGATGTGAGTCGCACGCCGACGTACCCGCTGGTGCTCGCGGCGATCTACGCGCTCGCGGGCCACGAGCCGCGCGCAGCGGTCGCCGTGAACATCCTGCTGGGAGCCGGAGCCTGCATTCTGACCGCCTTGATCGGGCGTCGTGCCCTGGGCGCCCGCGCCGGAACCCTCGCCGGGCTTTTCCTGGCCACCGACCTGACCTCGGTCGTCTACAGTCTGACCTTGATGACCGAGCCGATCTTCACCGTACTGATCCTGCTATGCACGCTGAAGATCGTCCAGATCGTCGGCAACACCCGTTCGGGCGTTGGCGGCACGCTTCAGGCGGCAGTCTGGTGTGGGCTTGCCATTCTAACGCGGCCGATCGGGCTCTTTCTTCCACTGGTCCTGGGTCCCATGCTCGGGGTTTTTCGCCCGTCAGCGGTGGACCGCAAGCGCTTGACCGTCGTGTTCTGTTTCACTGCGATCGCGCTGCTCTTCCCGGCGGCGTGGACGGTTCGCAACTACCTCGTCGCCGGATTGGCGCAACCAACATCAATCATCGCGATCAACGCGTACTACCATCGTGCAGTCGTCCTCGAAGCCCGTGAGGCGGGGCATCTGCCAACGGAAGAGGGTGAAGCGACAGATGAGGGTGACCCGGTCTCTCAGCGCACTGCCGACGACAAGCCGGCCGATCTGGTGAACCTCGAGCGCCAGGCTGCTCAGATCGTCCTGACCGACCCGCTTGGCTACGCCCGACTACATCTCGGCGGCACCGCCGAGATGCTTCGACCCGACCGCGACATCTTCGTCCAGATCGTGAACGGCGCACTCACCGCCCGCGACCGTCGGAGAGCGACCAGCGCACTCGAGCAGACCGTGGCGAAGACACAGCTCGTCGTGCTCTACGCGTTGTCCGCGTGCGGAGTGCTTCTTGGTCTGCGCCGAGCAGGCGAGCGACAGATGGTTACACTCTTCGTCGTCATCGTCCTCTACTTCCTCGTAATCTCCGGCCCCGAGGCCTACGCGCGCTTCCGCGTCCCGGTCATGCCCTTCATCACGCTCCTCGCCGCCGGTGGAGCGCGCGCCTGCGGAGAAATCGCTCGCACTGCTTTCCGCGGCGAGACGACGATTCGACCCGCAAGCCTCTGAAGCGCCGCGCCAGGGCATCGATTCGCCAGAAAGTCCGACGAAGAAGGACAAAGGCCACCACGTCTCGACGTCGTGTGCGCGCCGTCGTGTGGACGCTCGCCAGCCTTCATTCATTTCCGCGCAGATCTACCACGATCATCGCCGAAGAAGGAGAATATGAGCCATGCTGGTCGCACCGACGCGCAGCCGCGACGCGACGGCTCTGCAACGACGAATTCGCTCCCGCCAGGCACGGATTGGCATCGTCGGGCTTGGTTACGCGGGATTGCCCCTGGCCCTCGAATGCGCGAAAGCAGGATATTCAACGCTGGGCCTCGATGTCGACGAGGCCAAGGTGAGCCAGATCAACGCGGGCACGAGCCCGGTTTCCTCGATCGAGCAATCGGCAATCCGCGCCGCCGTTGCCGCCGGCCTGCTCCAGGCCACCGCCGATTTTCGCCCGATCGACTCGCTCGACTGCATCGTCGTGTGCGTCCCGACGCCGCTCACAACGCAGAATCTCCCCGATACCCGGTACGTCGAGGCGGCGATGCGCGCCATCGCCGACAATCTCGCACCGCAGAGCCTCGTGGTGCTACAGAGCTCGAGCTATCCGGGATCGACGCGCGAGCTCGCGCTGCCAGCGCTTGAATCGCGTGGCTGGCGCGTGGGCTGTGACTTCTACCTTGCGTATGCGCCAGAGCGCGTCGATCCCGGTAACCGTCGTTACGGTGTAAGGAACACACCGAAGCTGGTCGGCGGAATAACGCCGACGTGTGCGAAGGTGGCCTGCAGCCTCTTCGAGCAGCTCGTCGAGACGGTGGTACCGGTGCGGTCGCCGGAGGTGGCCGAGCTGGCGAAGCTCGTCGAGAACACGTTTCGGTTCATCAACATCAGCTTCGTGAACGAGGTCGCGCTGCTGTGCGATCGTCTCGGTCTGAACGTCTGGGAGGTCATCGGCGCGGCATCGACCAAGCCATTCGCCTTTCTGCCCCACTATCCCGGACCCGGTGTCGGCGGGGATTGCATCCCGGTCATGCCGCTGTACCTGGAGTGGTGCGCCGCTCGCGAGGAATTACCGCTCAAGATGGTCGCGGCAGCCAGGGCAGTGAATCAGCGGATGCCCGAGTTCGTCGTCGAGAAGCTGGCGCGGTTGCTCCGAGCGCGCCAGGCGAGGTCGCTCGAAGGAGCGCGTGTGCTGATCGTCGGCGTCAGCTACAAGCCGGACCTTGCGGATCTGCGGAACGCGCCGAGCCTGCAGATCCTCTCGCTGCTTCAGGAGCACGGCGCGAATCCCAGCTACCACGATCCACTCGTTCCCACTCTGCTGGTCGGCGATGCCGCGCTGACCTCCACCGGTCTCGATACCGTTGCCGACTACGATGCGGTCGTTCTGGTCACGCCGCACCGGTCGATCGATTACGACCGGCTGATCGCCCGCAGCCGGCTGATCCTCGATACGCAGAACGCTCTGGCCAATCGCGGAGCGTCCAACGTCGTCCACCTTTAGGTCGCGCCGGGCCCGCGTAGAGGATCAACGTTGTTGCGGACAGCGTGGCTTTGCCGCCGTCGCCAGCAAGACGTCACCATCCCTCCAGCACGCCGATCAGCGGAATCAGCTCCCGGGCCAGCGCACGGTCAGCGGGGTACGTACGGACTGTTTTTCCAGACACCTTCTTCGCGGCGGGTATTCGTGATCGACGGATGGAGCGGTAAGGCGAAACGCGCAATCTCCAAGTGCAAGGGCGCCGAGGCAACCCGCGTGTGCTCTTTCCACGTTGCGCAGTGCGCCGTAGGACCGACTGAAGAGGTTTCGGATGGACGTCGGTAGACTCGAAACCATCGGTGCGTCTGCCGTCCCCGCGGGGCAGTCGAAGATCGCCTCTGTAGACGCCGGGCAAGCGGAGCAAGCCGACACCGTCGACGTCTCGTTGACCAGGAGGGAGATCCTATTGGTCGGCGCGTTGGTGGTGGTTGCCGCCCTCTTGTACGCCGCGGGCCTCGGTGCGTTCCAGGTTGGGACCTATGTCGACGACGCCCACTACGTCACTCTGGCGAGGGCTCTGGCTGCGGGCAAGGGATATTCCCTGATCAGCTATCTGGATGCGCCACCGGAGCTAAAGTTCCCGCCAGGCTTTCCGTTGCTCCTGACTCCGGTGGCGTTTTTCTTTCCAGGCTCGCTCGACGCGTTCAAGATCCCGTCGCTGGTGCTCACGTTAGCGTCGCTTCCCCTCTGGTTCATCCTGTTCCGACACCGTCTTCCATTCTATCTCGCCATTCTGACGCTTGGCGCTGCCGCCACCAACGGCGTCCTGGCCGGCAGCGCAACCTTAGCCATGAGCGAGGCGCCATTCCTGTTCTTTACATCCGCTCTCTTCGTCCTGGCGGATCGCTACCGCGATGATCGCCCAACTTCTGCCTACCCGTCCGTCGGGGTAGCGGCCACGCTCATCGCCCTCTACTTCGTCCGAACCGTTGGAATCGTCTTTCTAATATCGACCATCGTCTATCTTCTCGCACTGCGACGCTTCCGACACATCCTGATCGTCGTCGCCCTGTTCGCCGTCCCTTTCGCCGTCTGGACATATCACAGTATCGGCATCGGTGGAGGACTGATCTCTCCGGAATACGAGCAAGAGCTTGTCACGGTGAGGCCAGCGGCCACGAAGACAACTGAGTCACCGGGCATGCTTGGACGCGCGGTGGCACACGCCCAATTCTATGCGACGGTCACCTTCGGAAATTATCTGCAGCTCGGAATCGACGGTCCACTTGCAACCCGGACGGTTAATTCTCTGACGGATAGACTGCACGCCCCTTGGCTGCCCAGCGCCGTGCGTCTGGCTGCATTTCTGTTCGTCGTCGCGGGATTCCTTCGGGTGTCGCTCCCGCGAATTCGCTACGCAGAGTTTGCGACGCTCGTCTACTGTGGCGCTCTCCTCGCATGGACCTGGCCAGGTATTCGCTTCCTTCAACCGGTTGGTCCAATGCTGT
>CADDYW010000071.1 GCA_902810745.1 Chloroflexota bacterium
GTCGTCGGGGCCGTGGCGGGGGCAGGCTTGCCGGCGGGACCACAGGCAGCCACCACCAGGACGGCGATCATCAGCATCAGCTTGAAACCAGGACCACGCGGATCCTGCTTGCCAGGCTTCATCCACGCTCCTTTGCAAAGCAGTCTTTGCCCAGTATAAGGGGCAGTGGCCTTCTGTCAAATTTAGGGGGAGATAACCGCGCGCCTACTGGCCTCGTAGGGAGGCGTGGCAGCGCTGGGCGTCCCGACAGCAGAAGGAGTTCCGCTCGTGCCCGGGGTCAGCACGCCGGGGGTGCCGACAACGCCGGGGGTCGGGGTCTCGGGAAGAACCGATCCCACCCGAAGCGCCCAGGTGTTGCTCATGTGGTCAGGGTTTGGCTGGTCTTCAATCGAGACGACGGCTCCGGTCGCTTCGAAATTGACGGTTGCACGGGCGGTCTGATCACGGCCGCCCGGGACTGGACCAGCGCTGACTGCTTCGTGCTGGGCAGGGTTGAGGATCCAGAGCACGTAGATCTTGCCCGGCGGCGGAGGAGGAACGGTGTAGTGGATCGTCACCTGTGCCTCGTGGGCGTTTGGATACACCGCTTCCATCGAGATCGATTTCTGGAGCTCGAGTGAGTTGCAGCCAGTCAGAAGGAACAGGGCTGCGAGAATCTGGGCCGATCGGCAACGCCACATGTCGTCTTCCCTCCACGAGGCAGAAAAGGCAAAAGACGTGCCGACCGTCCCATTGGTCAGCGTCTAACCACGCGTAGGGCCCAGTTTTCCCCTCGGCCCGTTCGCGGCCCGGCGGCTCGCGGTCGAACGCGGTGTGGTGTTGTCCTCGGATCTCCAGCTTGCGACGGACGGGATCCTGCGCTACCAGTTCGTGAAGGAGCCATCAAGCCGTCGGAGATGAGGGAGCTCGCGCATCTGGAATGGATGCTTGCGGGCCGCGTCACGATCGAACTCGATTCCAAGGCCCGGGCGGGTCGGCGGCAGGAGGTAGCCATCTTTCCACTCGGGCTGCACCGGTACGACGTCGGTGAGAACCGTACCGGTCCGCCGCGGCTGCTCCTGGACGCCAAAGTTGCTCGTCGCCAGGTTGAGCTGGAGGCAGGCTGCGCTCGAGACCGGACCGAGCGGGTTGTGGAGTGCGAGCTTGATGTAATGTGTCTCGCACCAGCCGGCAATCTTCCGTGCTTCGGTAATCCCGCCGACAATGCACAGATCGATGCGGGCGTAGTCGATCAGGTCGTTCTCGATCAGCTCTCGAAACTCCCACTTATTGCCGAACTGCTCGCCCGCGGCGATCGGAACTGACGTGTGCTGGCGGATCAGACGGAGGGTACTCTGATTCTCCGACCGAACCGGATCCTCCATGAAGAAAGGCCGATACTGCTCTGCCGCGCGACAGAGCTGAATCGCGTCGGCAGGATCGAGGCGAGTGTGGACGTCAAAGCAGATCTCGACGTCATCGCCGACGGCCTTGCGCACCGCCTCCATCTGGCGCAGGGCAGCGCGGATCGACGTGGTCGGCTCGAGGATCTCCCCGTCCTGGGGAAGGCCCCACCGCACGAACTTCCACCCTTCCTCCTTGGATGCGAGGCAGCTGTCGACCAGAGCCTCCACGTCCATCGCGTGACCCACGTTGTGGGGGTAGCAGACGACGCGGTCGCGCACCAGCCCACCCAGAAGGTCATAGATCGGGACGCCGAGCGCCTTGCCGCGGATGTCCCAGAGTGCGATGTCGATGGCCGAGATGACTCCGGCGGCGATGCGGCCCGCGGGGAAGAACCCTCCACGAAACATCACCTGCCAGAGGTGCTCGATGCGCGTGGGATCCTGGCCGATCAGGATGGGCTTGAAGTGCTCGACCACGGCGGCCGATGCCAGCTCGCGCCCGGTGATGCCGGCTTCGCCAACTCCGGAGATTCCTTCGTCGGTGTCCACGACGACGAAGAAGAAGTTTCGTGCACCGCCCCAGACGGGAAATGCCTCGACGTTGGTGATTTTCATCGTCCTTCTCCAGTGTAGCTCTTGCACGTGCCATTATACGTGGCCGTGATCCCGACGGGGCGAGATCGCGTCACCGGCTGCGTCTCAAGCGTGGATCCAGCGCGTCGCGCAGGGCGTCTCCAAGGAAGTTGAAGGAGAACACGGCGAGAAAGATCGCGATGCCGGGACCGGCGCTCATCCACCAGATCAGGTTCGCCAGGTATCGCTGCGAGTAGGCGATATCCTGGCCCCACGAGGGGGTTGGAGGCTGGGCACCAAGGCCGAGGAACGACAGCGCGGCTTCGGTGAGGATGGCAAAGGCGGTCGACAGCGTTGCCTGGACAATCAGCGGATTGACGATATTGGGAAAAATGTGACGGATCGAGATCCGCAGCGGCGAGGCACCCAGTGCGCGGGCAGCCGTAACGTACTCGCGCTCGCGAATCGAGAGCACTTGCCCGCGGGTAAGGCGGGCATAGGCCGGGATGGCGACGATGCCGATCGCGATCATCGCATTCTGGATCTCAGGTCCCAGCGCGGCAGTGATGGCGATGGCGAGGACGAGGCCGGGGAAGGCCAGCAGCGCATCGATACCGCTCATCGCGAGCAGGTCGACCGTTCCTCCGGCGTACCCCGCGACCAGGCCGATCGTGACGCCGGCCAGGAATCCGATCGAGACCGAGATGACCCCGACCGAGAGCGAGATGCGTGCCCCCCAGAGCACGCGGCTGAAGATATCGCGGCCCAGATCATCAGTCCCGAGCAGGTGGGCAGAACTTGGCGGTAGAAGCGCCTGGGATGTATCGACGGTGATCGGATTATACGGGGCAATCCAGGGCGCAAGCACTGCGCCGACGACGAGGAGCAGAATCAGTCCTCCGCCGATCGCAATACGTGGCTGGCTTCGGAGAAGCTCGAACAGCCGGTCGCTGCGAAGCTTCGTTTCGGCGACGGTCAACGACAGGCCGTGACCGCTGTATTCCTCCTCCATCACTGCATCCTCGATCCGTAGGAGATTCGAGGATCGAGCACCGCGTAAAGAATGTCCACGATCAGCGTACTGGACATGTAGGCGAGCGCGGAGAAGAGGACGATGGCCTGGACAACGGGATAATCGCGTCCTCCGATGCTATCGACGGCCAGGCGGCCAATGCCGGGCCAGAAGAAGATCGTCTCGGTAATGAAGGCTCCCTCGATGATACCACCAACCTGAATTCCGACCAGCGTGACGACCGGAATGAGTGCATTTCTGAGCGCGTGGCGCACGATGACGACCTGCTCGGCGAGCCCTTTGGCGCGTGCGGTTCGAACGTAATCCTGTCCTAACGCGTCGAGCAGGCTGGACCTGACCTGCCGGAGATTCACTGCAGTGCTCGCGGTCGCGAGGGTGATCGCCGGTAAGATCAGATGTCGGAGGTTATCCAGAGGATCGTCGACGAAGGGAACGTAACCACCGGGGGGGAGGAGCCGGAGCGCCAGTCCCAGCACCAGGATCAGGATGAGCCCCAGAAAGAAGTTGGGAAGCGAAACCCCTCCGAGGGTGAAGCCAGTCGCCAGGAGGTCGATCAGGGAGTTGCGTTTCACCGCGGATATGGTACCGACGACGAGGGAGACGGATACCGACAGCAGGATGGCGGCGATACCGAGCTCCAGCGTCGCCGGCAGGCGCTGAACGATGTCGTCCAGCACCGGCTGATGCGTGCGAATCGAATGTCCCAGGTCGCCGTGCAGCGCGTGGGTGAGCCACGCGACGTACTGGACCGGTAACGGCTGGTCCAGGCCAAGTGAATGACGAATCTGGGCGAGCGACGCGGGGTCGTGCTCCTCTCCGGCGTAGACCAGCACCGGATCGCCCGGCGATAGTCGAAGCAGGAGGAACACGATGATGGTCACGACGAATGCGATCGGGACCATCAGCATCAGCCGGCGAAGGACGTACTGCGTCATCGATGCTCCAGCGAGTGGCTGTCTCGAGTCCTACTTCTGTAGCCAGGCGTACTGGAATCGGATGATCTGATCCGGATAAGGCTCGAGCCCCTGGAGCTTTTTCGCTGTCAGAAGCTGGGCAACGCCGAAGCGATACCATACTCGCGCGGGATCGTCGACGACGTAGGTTTGCTCGGCCTTTCGAAGAGCGGCCTTGCGCTTCTCCTGATCCGTCGTCTGACGCTGCTCGTCGAGCAATGCATCGACATCCTTGTTCGAGTAGCTCGAATCGTTGAATGGGCGGCCGGTGTAGACGTGGTCATAGGTGTTCGCGTCGGGATCGATGCGGCCGCTCCAACCGACAAGGGTCATGCCCTTGAAGGTGTGCTCGTCCTGTAGCTTGAGGATCTGGGCGAATTCGAGCTGGACCAGGTTCGCCTTGATCTCGGCCTTGGCGAGCTGGCTCTGAATCAGCTCGGCGAGCTGAGTGTTGACAGGGTCACCAGACGGGACGAGGAACTCGAAGGAGAGTGGTCCCTTCCCAGTCGTGGCGACGAGCTGCTTTGCCCCTTCAGGGTCTGGCTTCTCGAACGGTTTGAAGTTCGGGTCGAAGGCGAAGTGAGGAGGTGCGATCGTACCGTAGCCAACAGTTCCGACACCGAAGAAGACCTTCTCGAGGATCTCCTGCCGATCGATCGCCATGGAGACGGCCTTGACCAGACGACGATCCTCGAACACGTAGCCGGGCTTCTCATTGGGGATCAGGCTACCGAAGGAGAGTCCGGGTTTCTGCTGATAGACCAGCGAGCTATCAGACTTGACCGCTGCAACGTCCTTGCCCGCGATATTGTTGGCAACCTGCGCGTCGCCAGTCTTCACGTTGGTCAGTCGGACGTCGCTGTTGGTAATTGGCTTGACGATAATTTTGTCGAGATAGGGAAGCTTCTCGCCATTCTGGTCGGTGCCCCACCAGTCCGGATTCCGCTCGAGGGTGATATGATCATCCTTCACCGCTTCGGTGAGAATGAATGGGCCGGTACCGGCTTTAAAGGCCTTCCGCGTGAAGTCGGCCCCCGCCGCCTCCACGGCCTTCTGCGACACCATCATCCCCGCTCGATCGACCAGGATCGCGAGGAGGGGAGAAAACGGCGCTTTGAGATTGAATCGAACGGTATTCTCATCGACGACGTCGACGCTGTCGACCGGAGCCAGCTCGCCACTGCGAGCCGAGCCCTTCGTGTTCCGGTACCGGTCGATGTTCCACTTGACCGAATTCGCGTCGAACGTCGATCCGTCGTGAAACTTGACCCCTTTCCGCAGGTTGAAGGTGACGGATTTCCCGTCTTCCGAAAAGGTCCACTTCTCGGCCAGCCACGGAATGATCTTGCCACTCGCGTCGATCGCTACCAGCGAGTCGTAGATCTGATAGTGTACGTTGCGATCGACGAACGCACGCGACACGAGCGGGTCGAAGTCGATAACATCGTTTTCGAGGACGAATGTGACGGTACCGCCCCGGTTCGCTTTGGTACCGCCGCCGGTACCGGAGGTTGTCGTACCACCGCTGGGCGGGCTCGTCTGCCTGCAACCGGCGACCGCGATGATGGACGTCAACAAGGCGCTGGTGATCAAACGGCGTCGATTCATGGATGGTGTGCCCCCTCTACACCGGAATGGCCGCAGTATAAATTAGGCGATATTGTGTGTCAATTTAGACGATTGGTTTCGCCCAGTGAGGAGGGAGCTTTCCGGTCCATTCGGTTGTGATAGGCACCGCATCCGCGAGCAGGATTGGGCCATCACCAGAAGTCCAGGTGGCTGACGTGGCGACCAGGGGGACGATTTTGACGCCTCGCCCCCCTGGCCACATCACACCACGAGTTTAGCGGTGTCCGACGACCAGATTGCCGCCGGTCAAGGTTGTGGGCGCGAACGTAAGACTGGCGATAACCGTCCCCTTCGAGTCCTTCACCTGCAGTCCGAACTGGTCGTTCTTGCCTGGCTCGCCATTATCGATCACGGTCATCAGGAAGCTGTACTTCCCGCTTCCGTTGACCGTCGCGGAGCCCTCGACGTAACTGATCTTGCCAGCAACGATCGCCATCGCCGCGATGTCGCTACTCCTGACGACGACGTCACTGCCCGGCCGGTGCTCGACGTAGAGTAACGTGCCCTGCGGCCGGCCATTCGGCAGATACCTCACCTCGAACGAGACGTTGGCCCGCGTGCCATCGTGCGAAAGGGTGCCGCCGCCGGTAATGAACCCGCGCGACGGATCGTAGACGATGAGCGTCGGGTCAGCGGACCCCTGGTAGTAGCTACCTTCGATCGCGATTTCGACCTCGTAGTCGTTGACGGCGACGTTCGTGAATGAGCAGCTCACGGTGAGTGTCTGGCCGCTGACCGAGCCCGAAGGAGCGAGGCAGGTGTAGGACGTACCAGTGCCAATGGGAACTAGCTTGAAGCTGACCGGGACGGCCTTGGAGATATCGCCGGGCGACCCGTCCGGGACCTCGGTGATCGCGGCTCCCAAGGTGATGAGCCCCGCGGATCCACCGGGTGAGCTGACCTTGATCGAGCCGGGGTTGGAGGACAAGGGGCTGACTGTTGCGCTTTCGCGCGTGACCGTGAGCGTCGCGCTGCCCTGACTATCGGCAAAGCTCGGGTTCGTGCTGCTGAAGGTTGCAGTGATGGGGTAGCTTCCCGCCCCGAGCAGCACGGCAGGGACCGTCAGCGTGGCGGAACCGTCGCTGTTGACCGCGGCCGAGCCGACGGACACCCCATTGATCGTAAAGGCGACCGAACCGGTGAGCACCTTTCCGTCGAACGACTTCGGGCTGACCGTTGCACTGAGCGTTACCGGGTCGCTGTACTGTGTCGTCGCGTTACTGAGCGTCGTAGTCGTCGCGATCTTGGTCTGACTGCTGGAATCCTGGATGACCGAGACTGTATTGTTGCCGTTATTCGTCACGTAGACGCGATTCGTCGTTTTGTTGGCCGCGACCCCGAACGGCCCGGGGCCGACCGCGATCGTTGCGCTGACACTGTTCGAGGACGGATCGATCACGGATACGGTACCGCTTCCGTTGTTGGTAACGAACACGTTACCCGTTGTCGGGTCGATCGCGACGCTCTTCGGCTTGCTTCCGACCGTCACCGTCGCGATAACCTGGTTCGATCCGCCGTCGATCACGGACACAGTCCCGATCGCGCCCAGAATATTCGAGTTTGCCACGTAGATGCGGTTCGTGTTCGGGTTGACCGTGACGCCGGAAGGGTTGCTCCCGACCGGGATCGTGGCCAGGACCTGATTGGAAGACGCATCGATCACCGTGACCGAGTTTGCGCTGAAGCCGTAGTTCGCGACGTAGACCCGATTCGTCGTGGGATTCACGTCGACGGCGACCGGTTGCGCCTGGCTGCCGATCGGAACCGAAGCCACCACGGTATTCGTCGATCCGTCGACGACCGAGACCGTGTTGCTCAAAGAGTTTGCCACGTAGACGCGGTTCGTGCTCGGATTGACCGCGACGCCGAACGGTCCGCTCCCGACCGTGATGGTACTGATCACGGCGTTGGTCGCTCCGTCGATCACCGAGACTGTGCCGCTCATCTGGTTAGTGACATAGATGCGGTTCGTCGAGGGATTTGCAGCTACTCCGATTGGCTCGACGTTGACCGGAATGGTCGCGATCACCTGGTTTTCGGTCGGGGATCCCACGGTACCGTCGATGACCGAAACGCTCTTCGCGTTACCGTTGGCGACGTAGACTCGATTGGTACCAGGGTTGGCGGCGACTCCGAAGGGGCCTGATCCGACCGGAATGGTCGCGATGACAGCCTGGGCTGCCGCGGTTCCACCGATGACCAGGGACGACGCGAGGATGAGCAGAAATGCGATCAATAGACGAAGTGCTCGATCATGCCGCGAATTACTCCGTTCCGAGACTCTCTGTGGCGCTCCCATCTCTACCGAGTTGCTCCTTCTTATCGTAGAACTGGCGGTTGGCTGGTGGCTATTCCGCCCGGGCTACTGTCTCGGCGTAGTCCTTCTTTCGCACTCTCGAGACTACAGGGTGCGCTGACAGCACGAATGAGCATTTCTCTTGGCGACTGTTAGCGAATTCGCGTGAGTGGCAGTGAGGAAAGCGTACCGAATTGGGTACAGTACGTGACGTTTGCCGTGAGTGTTCGGTAGGGGGTCAGAAGCACTAGGTAAAAAGTCGGTCCCCGGCACGGGCCGTCAGAGCGACCCCATTGCCTGGCGGCGACCGGCTCTCGGTGGATGGGCGATGCGGCGCTGCTCCCGTGCTTGAAATGAGCGGCTCGAGCGACTACGATTGCAGCAACGCACGCGCAAGGAGATGGGGTGACGGATTTTATCGACCCACCGGGCGCAATCAATCGACTTGTCGTGGCGATCGTCAATCCCGACGATGCCGGTGCTCTGAGCGATCGCCTGATCTCGGAAGGGTTCCGCCTGACTCGCCTGGACAGCGCGGGCGGCTTTCTCCGCCGAGGCAACGCGACGCTCCTGCTGGGCATTCCAGCAGCGCGTCTCGAAGACCTCCTTTCCACGATCCAGGCTGAATGCAAGACACGGGTGGTCCTGGCCTACGACCTGTTCGTCCACTCCACGCCGGATATGCTGCCCGCCGTGCCGGTCGAGGTGCAGGTCGGTGGAGCAACCGTCTTCGTGCTCGACGTCGAGCGCGTCGTGTACCTGGGAGTGGAGTGATCACCGATCAGGCTCGGACTGGCTGTGGTGGCGGAGGCGTGGCCTGGCGTCCTCGGAGGAGATGCCACATGCTTGGCATCTCCCCAACGGGTACGGCAATCAGAGCCGGCTCGTCGGCGTGTAGTGCCTCGCGGACTGCGCCACGTAGCTGCTCTGGTCCCCTGGCTTGAATACCACGAATTCCGAATGCCTCGGCAAGCTTGAGGAAATCGGGGTTGAACAGATCAGACGCGATCGTGTGCCCGTCGAACTGCTGCCGCTGGGTGCGACGGACATTCCCGTAGGCGCCGTCGTCAAAGACGATCGCGACCACGTTAATCTTGTGCCGGACGATGGTCGAGAGCTCCTGGACGTTGTACAAAAAGCCGCCGTCCCCGTTGATCGAGACGACGTGCCGGTCCGGGTTGCCGACCTTCACACCGAGTGAAGTTGCGAAGCCGTAGCCGAGTGTGCCCTGATAGCCCGAGGTCAGGAACGTCCGTGGCCGGTACACCGGGAACCCGACGGATGACCAGTAGCCAACCTGGGTGCTCTCGTTGACGACGATCCCGTCGTCGGGCAGCTCCGATCGGATGGCCTGAGCAAGCGCCGCCTGCGGCTGAATCGCCTCGAGCTCGGCCTGGGCACGTTGCTTGAGGGCCATCAGCTCGTCCTGCCGTTTCGGACGCGCACGATTGTGTCGAGCGACACGTTCGACCAGCGCGGCGAGGCCAAGGCGAGCATCCCCCACGATGCCAATCGTCGGCTTCAGGTTTCGGCCGATCTCGGCTGGATCGACATCGAGCTGAATGTACGTGCGTCCGGTTTCGGCGGGCCAGAGTGCGTTGGTTACCTGGGTGAAACGAGTTCCAACTGCGAAGACGACGTCTGCCTTCGAAACGAGCTCTGGCATCGAGAGCGCGGACTGGGCGAGGTAGTGACGATCCGAGAGCGCGCCACGGGCGTTATTCGACATGATGACCGGAGCCTCGAGCATCTCGGCGAGCTGTCGCAGCTCGTCCCACGCGCCACTGGAAAGGACCCCGCCACCGGCGAAGATCAAGGGAGATTGTGCCTGGCCGAGGGCGACCGCCGCGCGTTCCAGGAGATCGGGGTCGCCCGGCTCGCGGACTATCGGGGCTGGTTCGAGCAGGTCGATGTCGGCACTGGCCTGGAGAACGTCCGGTGGGATCTCCAGGACGACTGGTCGCGGCCGACCGGATCGAAGCTGGCGAAACGCCTCTCGAACGAGACGGGGAATCTCCGCTGGCCGCGTTGCGCGAGCTGCCCACTTGCTGAAGGAGCCCGCGAGTCGGAGCTGATGCGGAATCTCGTGGAGTACGCCGCGACCGAGCCCGATCAGGTCGGAGTTGATCTGTCCGGTCAGGCAGAGGACCGGCGACGAGCAGGCGTAGGCGGTAGCGAGGCCAGCCGAGGCGTTGAGAAGCCCTGGGCCCGGAACTACCAGACAGACTCCAACACGCCCGGTCGTCCGTGCGTACCCATCGGCCATGTAGGCAGTAGCCTGCTCGTGGCGCGTATGAATGATCTGGATAGCGTGACGCTCTTCGTAGAGAGCGTCGAATGCCCAGTCGAGCTGCACCCCTGGCAGGCAGAAGATGGCACCCATGCCCTCCCGCAGCAGCGATTGTACCAGTGCCTGTCCTCCGGTCATTGTCGCCACGTTTGCCTCCCTGGCTCTTTCGAGCAGTCCCCACGGGTGTGTGGCTCCCACTATACACAGGCGCCCAGCGGGCAGCAAGGGATTGGGAACTCCACGGAAAAATAGCCCAAAAGGGGCTAGACGAGGTATTGGCAGCGCGCTATAATTCTGCCATAGCAGTGGTCATCACCGGATACCCGGCTCACGAGCACACCACCCATCCACTGCGGATACCTTTCGCTCCTCCCGATTGGTCCGAAGAGTCACGCGTAGCGGAGTCTCGCCTGGCAACGTCGCCATCACCAAGCGCGGCGGAGTCGGGATAGGTAGTCTTGACCTGAAAGAACGCGTCCTGGGAGCTTGACTGCAGGATGGATACGGTGATCTGTCTTCGCAGCCAGGAAGACGTAATCGGATTGATGCAGCACTTTTTGGCCGCGTACGCGGCCTTGCGACAGTTAGCGTGCTTCGCAAATACAGAGCAGCGCGAGCGAGGTGGGGGACAATGTCTGTGGACGTCGTGACGCGGAATGGAACTGGTCCCAATGCTGCCGCTATTAATCGGGAAGTGCCAATTCCCTACTACTATCAGCTGGAAGGCTTACTCCGCCAGCAGATCCTCGGAGGCGTATGGCAGCCAGGACAGCGGGTCCCTTCCGAAAAGGAGCTCTGCCAGTTCTATGCGGTCAGCCGTACGACCGTTCGTCAGGCAGTCAGTCATTTGGTCGGCGAAGGACTGCTTTACCACGTCAAAGGAAAAGGAACCTTCGTTCGCAAGCGGGGCTAGCTCGCCGAGCGAGAGGTAAAGGGGCTGTTTGGCTCAACGCTATATTCTGCGCGCTCGGCGCATCCTGACGCCGCTCGAGGAGATCAGCGACGGCCTGGTTGCGGTCTCTGATGGTGTCATCCAGTTCGTCGGAACGGCCTCCTCGATTGAGAGCCCCGTCGATGCGCAGTGGATCGACTGTGGCGACGGGACGATTGTTCCCGGCTTCATCGACGTCCACATCCACGGGAGTGGTGGCGACTCGGTGATGGATGGCGCGAGCGCAGTTGCTCGCGTCGCTGCCTTCATTACGGCGTTCGGCGTTACGTCCTGGCTGCCCACGCTCACGCCGCGCGAAACCATCACCGAGATGAGCGAGATTATCCGCGAGAATCTCGACGGTGCGCAGAGGGTGCTGCGTGGTGCTGAAGTCCTCGGCCTGCACCTCGAAGGACCGTTTCTCAGCCCGAAGCGCCCTGGTGCGATCAGATCCGAATGGTTTCGCCCACCGTCAGTCGCGGAGGCTGGCGCTCTCCTCGAAGCCGGGAGCGGCCATATCCGTTTGATGACCCTGGCTCCCGAGCTTCCGGCTGGGCTGGATCTCGTCCGGTACCTGGTCGCACAGAAAGTCGTGGCCTCGATCGGGCACAGCGACGCGACCCACGCGGAAGCTCTGGCCGCGGTCGAGTTCGGACTCTCGCACGCGACCCATACCTTCAATGCGATGCGCGGCTTTCAGCACCGAGATCCGGGCGTCGTCGGCGCCGTGCTGGTGACGGACGCGATCAACTGCGAGCTCATCGCCGATGGTGTCCACGTCGATCCCCTGGCGATGCGGCTGCTGATCCGAACCAAAGGTGAGCACCGCGTTCTCCTGATCACCGACGCGGTCGCACCGGCCGGGCTCGGGAATGGCTCCTTCGAGTTCGACGGGCGGCCGATCGAAGTTCGGGACGGGCGGGCCACCTTAGCCGATGGGACGATCGCGGGCAGCGTCGCCACGTTCGACGGCAACCTGCGCCGCATCGTGCGCGAATGCGGCCTGCCACTGCGTGCCGCGGTCGTGATGGCGACGCTGACGCCCGCGCGAGCGATCGGCGTGGCCGACCGAAAGGGCTACCTGGCTGGCGGACGTGATGCAGATCTCGTCGTTCTTGATCGAGACCTGACGGTTAGCCTGACGATGGTGCGCGGGGAGATCGTCTACAACCGGCTGGAGGGCTGACGTGGCAGCATCCGTGATGATCGGCATGGACGTCGGCGGTACGAAAATGGCAGCCGGTCTGGTCGACGGCGACGGCATCATTCTCCGCCGACTTCGCGCGCCGACGCCCGCGTCTGACCCGGAACAGATCGTCCGGACGATTGCCAGTCTGATCGACGGTTTGCGACAGCATGCGCCAGCCCCGCCGACTGGCGTTGGCATAGCAATTCCCGGTCAGTTCGATCACCGCTCCGGAACGTTCGTACGAATCGCCAATCTGGCTCTCCAGGGCTACCCATTTCGGCAGCGGTTGGAGGCGGTAACTGATCTGCCGATTGCCATCGAGAACGACACCAACGCGGCGGCGCTCGGCGAGTGGTTCAGCGGGAGCGGTCGGGGAATTCCGGACTTTGCGCTCGTCGCGGTCGGCACCGGGATCGGCGCTGGGGTTATCCTCGACGGGCGCCTGGTTCGCGGCGCGCACGGGAGCGCGGGGGAGATTGGGCACACCGTCGTCGAGAAGGATGGCCCGCTGTGTCGCTGTGGCAATCGCGGCTGTCTCGAGCTGTTTGCATCGGGGGCTGCACTCGCCGAGCGCGCGGCGGATCTCGCCGTGCGACATCCAGGCTCTCGCCTCGCCGCGCGGCAGCGCGATGGGCACGTGCTGAGTGCCGGTGATCTGTTCGCGGCCGCGGACGAGGGCGACGAGGTGAGCAGTCAGGCAGTCGACGAGGCGATGCACTACCTCGCCGTGGGCCTGAACAATCTGATCGAGCTTTTCGATCCGTCGACGGTCGCGATCGGCGGTGGGATGAGCCACGTCGGACCTTCCCTCTTCGATCGGCTTCGGCGGGCCGTCCGCGCCCAGCGACCACGATCACCGGACGTGGCAACGCGCATCATTCCAGCCGTCCTGGGCGATGATGCCGGGATCATTGGCGCCGCGGCGGCTATCCGTGGCTCCGCTGCTCGGCAGGGCTAGCCAGGGAATCGCTCCGCGCTGTCGCGACTACAGCGATACACTCAACCGTGGCTTCACGAGCCGCCGAGACGTCCGTCACGTACTCGATCCCGAGTGGGCACAGTCGGTGTCGTTCAGCTCATCTTCCACACGACAATGCCGATAACGATCAGTAGGATGACGAGACCTAGAATTGCCGACGCCGGGTCACCCCCGAACGACGGACCGCCTCCTCCTGCCGCGACCATAGGCGACTCTCCCGATGGCTAGATGCGCTCGGCAAGCCGAGACTGTCCAAAGCTGGAGAAGTCCGAGCGCTGTACCGTACCGACGATGCCTCCTGCCCGAATTCTACCTTCGATCCAGACGCGGTGGCAAGCCTTGGATCGTCGGCGGCCGTGCACCGCGAAACGTGTCAGCCGAATGCTCACCTGGGCCAAGGCGATCAAAGCCGGCTCTGTAAGACCTCGGGATTCACGCACGCAGGTGGCGGCTCGCCACGCAGTACGGCCAGGACGTTGCGCGCGGCCAGCTCGGACATTCGCTGACGGGTGCGAAGGGTCGCGGCCCCGACGTGGGGCATGAGAACGCAGTTCTCCAGTGCGAGGAGCGGATGGTTCGGTGGGATCGGCTCGGGATCGTAGACATCGAGACCGGCACCCGCGATGCGGTGTTCACGCAGGGCGTGGACCAGTGCTTCCTGATCGACGATCGACCCGCGCGCCGCGTTAATCAAGTAGGCCGTGGGCTTCATCCGTGCCAGCTCGGCCGCGCCAATCAGGTGGCGTGTCTCCGGGGTAGCCGGGACGTGCAGCGACACCACGTCCGACTCAGCCAGGAGCGTGGGTAGGTCGACGTAGGTTGCACCTAGCTCGGACTCGGCATCGGGACGGCGATGCCGATTGTGGTAAAGAATCCGCATGCGGAAACCCCTGGCTCGACGAGCCACCTCCAGACCGATGCGTCCCAGACCAACGATGCCGAGCGTCGCCTCGGTCAGATCCTGCCCGACCATCAGGAGGGGGGTCCAGTAGCGCCACTGTCCCGAGCGAGTGAAACGGTCGGCCTCCACGACGCGGCGGCACGTCGCGAGCATCAGCGCCAGAGTCGCATCCGCGGTGGCGTCGGTGAGCACTCCGGGCGTATTGCAGACGGCGATCCCTCGCTCGGTGCAGGCGGCCACGTCGACGTTGTCGTAACCCACGGCAATGTTGCTGATGACTCGAAGGCGGGGCGCGTGGTCGAGGATCTCGCGATCGAATCGTGACGCCGGGTGAGAGAGGATACCGTCGGCGTCTTTTACCGCTTCCAAAAGTCGCTCGCGGGGCATCGGACTATCCTCGGGCCAGTAGGTGACGCGGGCCGCGGCGTGAACCATGCCAAGGCCGGGCTCGTGCAGGTACTGGGGAACGACGATGTGGAATGTCTGATCTGTCAAATGCCTGCCTCCAGTCGCGAGATCGATTCCAGCGGTCGGAGATCTGGCCTCGGCCGGATCTCCGGGATGGCTGGACCGGTGCTGGTTTTGACGAAAGATACTGTGTAGCCGCCAGACTGGACCAGAACAATCATTGCGCTAGGATGGAATCTGACTCGTCTGGCCAGCCGCGCCCTGCATGATCTCCTCGAGGTGACGCTTGTCGTCGGCGGTGAGGTGTATCGTGAGCGCTTTGACGTTTTCCTCGATCTCGGACGCGCGGCGCGTTCCGGAAAGGGCAACCGCCACCCGCGGGTTGGACAGGACCCACGCCAGTGCAAGGCGTGGCAGGGTCGTACCCTTCTCCGACGCGAAGGTCTTGAGCTGCTCGACGACCTCAAGGTTCTTCGAGAAATTCTCCGGCGTAAACAGCGCCTGACCAAACACGATTCCGCGCGAGCGCCAGTCGTTCTCTTCGAACTTCGTCTCCGGCGTGAACGCGCCGGTCAGAAGGCCGTGAGCGAGCGGGCCGTACGCCATGATCGAGATGCCCAGCTCCGCGGCCGTGGGGAACATCTCGTACTCCCAGCGACGGTCGAACAGGTTATAGCCGACCTGGTTGGCAATGATCGGCGCATACTGGCGACACTCGCGAATCTGGGCGGCGCTGAAGTTCGACACGCCGACGTAGCGAACCTTGCCCGCGGTGCGCAGGTCGTTCAGCGCGCGCATCGTCTCCTCGATCGGCGTCTCGACATCCGGCCAGTGAACCAGGAAGAGATCGATGTAGTCGGTGCCGAGCGACTTCAGGCTGGCCTCGCAGTCTTCGACGATCGAGGCGTAGCGCGCGTCGCGGCGCGGCTTCTGCCCTGGTCGCGTCGGAAGGCCGCATTTGGTCACGACGATGACGTTCTTGCGGTCGGTGCCGAGTGCGCGGCCCAGTAGCTCTTCGGATCGGCCGGCTCCGTAGGCGCGCGCCGTGTCGTATAGCGTGACGCCGAGCTCCAGCGCACGCCGAATCGCCTGCGTGACCTCCTGGTCATCGATCGAACCGTATCCTCCGCCCATCTCCCAGCAGCCAAAACCGATAGCCGACACGACCAGATCCGAGTTACCCATCTTGCGGTATTCCACGTCGTTCCTCCCACGGATCAACCTAACTGGATGACGTCAGTGGCGGTGCGCTGAAACGTCGCACGATGCCCACCCGTGCGACGATTGTTGTCAAAGGCATCACATCCAGCAAGCACCACCGTCGATGATTCCAGACTGCTGCTCGATGGCCGGGTGCCCTGATGCTCGATCGATCCCAGACGTGGTCTAACCCCGATCGCTGCGTCGATCGCCGCGAAGCGACTCGACGTACGCTTCGAGATCCGGCAGATGCGCGAAGGCATGGCCGAAGGGGCGTTTCGCCTCCCCGAGCACGGTGCCGAGAAGCTCGGCGAGTGTGGATCTGGCGCCAGTCGAGGCCGAGATCTCGGCGCACCACTCGTCCTCGGCTATCTCGGCTATGGCTTTGAGAACGGCCAGGTGAGCCGCATCCGCTCGGCGGCGAACCTCGGCAACCGACTGTCCACTGGTGTGAGACTGGTCACGCGCGTTTGCCTCGTCGACGCCTTCCCTGCCTTTGGCAAAGATACTCGCGACCTCGGGTGGTCGATCGTCTCGCCAGGCCGACACGGCTTCCACGGCTAGCTCTTCCCAGAAGGCGATGTGTCCCATCAGGTCCTTGGCCGCCCATCCGCCGCCAATCGTCGCTGCACGCTGCATCTCTTCATCGGAGAGAACGGCGAACAGCGCGTCGAGCCGGCTCTGCCCTTCGCTCAGGGTCTCGAGCGCTTCGCCCTGTGCCAGGATTGGCATGATGACTCCCTCCTTCTGCACGTGGCGTCCACCTGCACGCTGTTGGGATCGACGTCGCCTGGCTCCGGCGCGCGACACCTGAAGAAGCGCGTTCAGTATAGAACACGCAGGACGTGTGATTCAATTGATTGCTTGGCCAATGGCCGTGGCGGCGATAGAATGGAGACGCCTGGCCAAGTTCGTGCGACGCGCGAACGAATCGAGCGCAAACCGATCCAACGATCTGACGTGAGGGTACGCCATGACGACGAAAATGTACGCGGCGACCGGCGACGCGCTGGCGGTGATTCGCTGCCAGAATGGTCGGTGGACCACGGATCTTCGACTGCAGGGGAAGCCGACGCAGTGTGTCGCGGCTGACCCGCTTCGTCCTGAGCTTGTCTATTGCGGAACCTTCGGACAGGGACTCTGGAAGAGCGAGGACGCGGGCGCGACCTGGCAGCCGGTCGGAGAGGGAATCACCTACCGAGAGGTGATGTCCGTGGCGGTCAGCCGTCTCGAGCGAGTCGGCGATCGAGGCGTGGTCTGGGCGGGAACCGAGCCGAGCGCGTTGTTCCGGTCGGAGGATGGCGGTCGAACCTGGGAGGAGCGGCCGACGCTGCGCTCTCTGCCCTCGGCGCCGACCTGGAGCTTTCCACCGCGCCCCTGGACGCACCACGTCCGCTGGATTGCGCCGGACCCGAATGTCGCGGGCCGGATCTTCGTCGGGATCGAGCTTGGCGGCGTGATGCGCAGCCTGGACGACGGCCTGACCTGGGAGGATCGGAAGCCGGAGGCACAGCCCGACGCGCACACGCTTCGGACGCCGGTGCGCGCCCCGGGCTACGTCTACGAAGCCGCGGGTGGTGGATTTGCCGAGAGCTTCGACGGCGGTGCGACCTGGCGTCGCGACGATACCGGGCTCCGCTGGCACTATCTCTGGGGATTGGCTGTCGATCCTGCCGATCCGACGACGCTGGTCGTCTCGGTTTCGCCGAGCGCGCGTGCTGCCCACTACGGGACGCAGTGGGCCGAGTCGACGATCTACCGTCGAAGCGGCGAAGGCCCGTGGGAAGAGGTGCGCGCGGGCCTGCCCGGGCCTCGCGGGACGCTGGCCTACGTCCTCGCCGCGAACGAGGCCGAGCCACACGTGTTCTACGGCGCGCCGCACCAGGGTGACATCTACCGCTCGGCCGACGCGGGACGTAGCTGGGAGCGGCTCGACGTCTGGCCGGCCGGCTACCAGCCAAAGGACGTTACCGGTCTGGTCGTGGTCGACCTTCCATCATAGATGACCGCGCGACGACGCGGATCTCTCGATCAAGCCGCGGAGTCAATCCGGGTTACTCGTCGTGTGGCGCGGGGCTGGACCCCGCGCTACTGATGAGGCCCGCATCCAGCACCGGTGAAAAATCCTCGCTTGCCACCACGGCCTCGCGCTGCACGGCCGCCCGCGTTCAACCCGCCTCTTGGACGAAGAGAGATGATCGCGATGCGGGTAGGCACTAGAGCACCGGCCGGTATGAGTAAGCAAGCATCCTTCCAATCCCCTCTCCCTATGGGAGAGGGTGAGGGTGAGGGGCGGAGATCATACGTGATGCCGCGGATTCACACCCTCACCCCCGCCCTCTCCCAGGGAGATAGCCGCCTCCACGGCAGCTCAAAGTTTCTCCTCGATGCTGTAGTCGTCACCGCGTTTGAGCGCCGATTGCCGAGACGCTGGGGCAAACCAGGATGCCCCACAGTCGTCGGTCTCGAGGAGGCGACGGTCCGCCGTCATCAGCCAGGTGACTTTAGCGCTCACCGCTTTCAGGCCGACGATCTGCAAATTCGGCGCGCAGTCGCCCCATCGGTCCGACAGGTCAGACTGCGCCCAGGTTCTGCCACCGTCGTGCGTCCTCAGACCGCCCACCGTTCGAGGTCGAGAGCAACCTGCCCCGCATGGGTCGCCGATCCGACCCGAAATCCTTATCGCGAATCCGGGAAGTCGACTGCATTGATCGGAGACGTGGTCGGCAGGACCTGTTGCCAGCTTGCGCCCAGATCCGTGCTCTTGGCGAGGAACGAGATCTGACCCGAGACGGTTCGACGCGTGCCAACCGCCCAGATGACCGTGCCACTGGTCGACGCTGTAACCTGGACGCGCTTGACGTCCCAGCCGGAATCGGCGCCGACGAGGAACCAGGTTTGGCCGCCATTGGACGTGATCGCGAGGCGGCCGTGGCTTCCATCGAGCTCTCCACCGAAGGTAATCCAGCCGAGCTTCGACGTGACAAATCGCAAATCCGACGGCTTGCCCCACGCGGAGATGAGCGTGTCGGGATTTCGCAGGTCACGGATGTTCCAACTGGGCCACTCTTGAACCTGCTTCCACGTCACGCCAGCGGCGCTCGTATGGTAGAGTGGTCCCCAGCAATCCGCCGCCGCACAGCTGCTCCCGTTCCCGAGCGACAAGAGAAGCCACCCTTCGGTGCGATCGACAAAGTCTAGTCGCCCGTCGTACTCGCGGACACCTCCATTCAGCTGCAGCTGAACGGCCCAGTGATTACCACCATCATCGGTGGCCAGTACGAGTGGATTCAGACAGTAATCGTTGGGTAGGCGATCACGAACCGAGCATCCGAAAGCCCAGCCGTGGACCGGATCTACAAAGCTCACGTCCTTCGGCGTGACCTGTTTCGGAGTTGTATCCGTCCAGGTCGTGCCTCCGTCAACGGTCCGGAGTATTTCCATCGTACAATCGTTACGGTGTGGTGGACAAGCGCGGCCGAGCGCCCATCCTTCCAGTGGATTTAGGAACTGCACACCAGATAGATCCTCCCGGGTCGCGCCGACCTGGACCCACGATCGCGATAGACCTTCGAGCACCTGAGCTCCACCTGGCGTGACGCTCCCCAGACGAGCACCCGCGGGCGATGACGACCACCCACCGTCGGTCGTGCGAAGGATGGCTGTTGGGCACGCTCCATCCGCCCCCGGGCAATTGCTTTCCAGCAGCCAGCCGTGGTCGCGGTCGAGAAAGAAGATCTCGGGTACGGCGAGCGTCGTGTGAAACTGCTCGGTCCAGGTGCTGCCACCGTCCGCCGTCGCGAGCACCGAGCAGCCGGATGGTCCCGGCCAGTCGCAATCACCATCGAGAACCCAGCCGTGGTCGGCGTCGACGAACGTGACCGCCTCGGGATGCGCGCCGAGCTGGGCGGATGGAGACACTGGCGTGGCGACGACACCGGTGACGTGAGGTGGAAAGACAGTCTTGGCCGTCGGAGTGATCGGCTTTGCATCCGGGGCACGAGTTGCAGGAACCGGAGATGCCAACGTAACGCGAGATCGCATGGCCGCGGCCGGTGGTCGACCGATGCTCTCGGCGTTTCGCCTGGCGAGTGGCAAGGCCAACGTCACGGCGAGCACGACCACGAAGCCAACCAGGATCAGTCCGATCGCGGCCGCGAACGCGTTGGCTGGGCGGTCCAGAGAGCGTCGTAGCGGACCGGTACGCCGCGCTCGATCGAGCTCGGTCTCGATCTGCTGGAGAAGCGCTCGGGTCTGCGCTGGCGTCAGAACGGCCGCCGCCAGCTGCTGGAGGGTGCGCGCGAGGTGCCGATCGAGCGCGAGGCACCGCGAGCACGCTGCGCACGTCTCGAGATGCCGCTCGATCTCGGCGACCTCGTGGGCGTCGAGATCGTCGCCGGGATCTTCGTCCACGACGAGGGTCAGCCGGGCTCGGGCGCGTGCGCAGCTCGTCGGCAGGCGCGCTGGCTCTCCCGGATCCAGGCGGATGATGGTCTCGCGCAATTGCGCGCGCGCCCGACCGACTCGGAGCCTGGCCTCTCCAAGCGCGATCCCGAATACTTCTGAAAGCTCGGCGTACGAGAGAGCGAACCGGAATTTCAGGAGCAAGCAGGCCCGGTCCGCGGCCGACAGATCGCCCAGCGCGAGCTCGATCCGTCGCTGGTCGTCGGTTGAGCCAGTCAGCTCGCTGGCGATTGTCGAATCGCGGGCGTGGCAGGCCGTTACTCGGCGAAGCAGGAGAGAGAGATGGTCCCGTCGGAGCGCCGCCAGGCCAGCCACGGTGGCCTGGCGGTAGAGCAACACGTGCTGGGCACACGGTTCGCGTGTCGTGATCGCACCGTGCGCGGCGACGAGCGCGCGGCGAGTCAGGTCGAGGGCGAGACCATCGTCGAGCACCAGCCAGCGCAGAAACCCGTAGACGCGTCCGATCTCGGACCCGACGTCATCCGCGGACGACGCGCCGTCGTCAGCGGAGCTTGACGCAGGCCGATCGGCTGGTTCTGACACCGCGATCAACCTCCAATTCTCCCACGAGTTACGGCCAGATCACGCGTTGGCAGGCGTCTCCGGGTCGGGGGCGGATACCGCGAATGCCGTATCGCGCGGCCTGTCGAGCAATCCTCCGCGCAGCAACTGACCTGGCGACCCCGGATGCTCCGCCGACCAACACGCCTTCGACCCCACCACGGTGGTACCTCGCTTCCCGTCGCAAATACACCGCTCAGGGAGTTGGGGTTCCCGGCGGTCGCGCCGACGAGAGCGCCGCGTTACCCGCCGCGATGGCTTTCTGGACAGCCTCGGTCAGGGGAATCCGGCCATCGAACGCGGGCTCGAGGGCCCAGACGACAGCCGAGCGGAAGGCTTGCCAGCCAGGGACGAAGCGCAGGTCCCGCGCCGTGTCCATCGATTTGGCCGGGGCATCCGCGTGCGTGGGCGGCGCGGTGGCGTAGCCCGAGACCTGATCGCCCGCAACGGCCTTGAGCGACGGCATCCGTACCTTGCCGGCGGCGAGCAGTGTCTGTGCCTCGCGCTCGATCAGGAAGCGAAGGAACTGCCAGGAGAGATCGGGGTTTGGAGAGGCGCGGCTACCGCTGACGGGCTGGACACTGGATAATGCAGCACTCTGCCCGGTCCGTGGCGCGCTTGGCAGGCGCCGCACGTCCCATTCGAAAGTGGCCTGGCCGACCACGCCGGGCATCTCCCAGGTGCCGCTTGGAAAGAGCGAAACGGCTCCGGCGAGAAAGGGATCGACCTGTCCAGCGTGGCTGATCCGCTGCTGCTCGATTGGACGTGGGGCGACGTGATGAACCAGAATCGCATCCGCGAACCACTGGAGCGCTTCGAGTACGGACGGATCGTCCAATGTCGTCTTCCGTCCTGCCTGGTCAAGCCAGTCGCCCCCGTTACTGGCCACGAAGCTTCCCCAGCCCCCCTGGAGATCGTTCGTAAGCAGAATCCCCCAGCGTTCGACCTCGCCGGGCTTCCCGCGTGTCAGCGCGCGCGCGGTGGCAAGGAGATCCGACCAGGTCCAGCTCTCCGGCGGCTCGGGGATCTTCTGCTCCGCAAAATGTCGGCGATTGTAATATAATATCTCGGTTGTGATCCAGATGGGTAGACCGTAGCGCGCTTCGTCCTGCCCCCGGCTGCTGGGATCCGTCCAGTAGCCGTCGAGGCTCAGGTGCTCGGTCTTCAGCCGACCGGCGAGATCGAGCAGAGCGTGCTGGTCAATCATCTCGGACTGGTACAGACCGCTTCCGAGGAAAACGTCGGGAGCAGTCCCCGTGGCGAAGCCCTGGCGGAGTCGATCGAAGTGGAGGCGAAAGGGCGAGACGACGAGCTCGACGACGGTGCGCGGGACCGCGTGCGTAAAGTGGTCAGCGATGGTCGCGAGTGTTCGGCCCGTGATCCCTGTTTCCCAGTGGGCGAAGCGTAGGACCGTCGGTGCGGGCGTTGGGGTCGGAGCGGACGGCGCCGGGAAGATGCCCAGGAAGCCACGCGGCGTTGGCGTTGGTCCGCTGCTTGGCCGAGAGGTCGTCGGGCCTCCGCCAGGGCTGCTGCAGGCCGCGACGATGGTCGACGCTGCGAGACCGAGACCGGCGCGCAGGACGTGGCGACGGAGGAGCCGATTCGACCGTGGCGAGTGCCTGGTTTTACCGCCGAGGCTGCACAGCATCGAGGGACGGCACACGAGCAATTTCTAATTCTCGTCCTACTTTGTTCTTACGCTTTTCTTGCGCAGGCGCTGGAATCATGCAGGTAACGGGCGCGACTTACGAGGCGCGTGATTCGTCGCGTCTATTGTACCCACACACGCGTGTCCGCGCACAAATCCAACGACTGTAGAGACAAGTGGAGGGTTTCAGCGTGGCTACTCTCACGTCGACGAAGGTGACACCGCTCGGCGATGGCGTACTGGTTCGCCCGCAGGTGCGCGAGGAAAAGACCCGTGGAGGCATCATCCTTCCGGACACGGCGAAGGAGAAGCCGCAGGAAGGCGTGGTCGTCGCGGTTGGCCCTGGTCGGCGCAACGACAAGGGGCAGCGCATCGCGATGGAGGTAAAGGTTGACCAGCGGGTGTTGTACGCCAAGTACGCCGGAACGGAGGTATCCATCGACGGGACCGACCATCTGCTTCTCCGGGAGTCCGACATTCTGGCCGTGATTAGCGAATAGCTCGAGGAGGGAGTTTATGCCAGCAAAGCAAATTCAGTTCCGTGAGGATGCCCGGGCATCGCTCAAGCGCGGAACTGACGTCCTGGCCGACGCGGTTAAGACGACGCTTGGGCCAAAGGGACGTAACGTCGCACTTGACAAAAAGTTCGGAGCCCCGACGGTCACTCACGATGGTGTGACGGTGGCGAAGGAGATCGAGCTTCAGGATCCCTTCGAGAACATGGGCGCGCAGCTTCTGAAAGAAGCGGCGACCAAGACGAACGACGTCGCGGGCGATGGCACCACCACCGCGACCGTTCTCGCCCAGGCAATCGTCAACGATGGTCTGCGCAACCTGGCCGCGGGCGCGAATGCCATGCTGGTCAAGCGTGGCCTGGACAAGGGAGTACTCGCGGTTGTCGACGGTATCAAGGCGGCCGCGACGGCGGTCCAGGGCAAGGACGATATCGCGCACATCGCGACGATCTCGGCGGCGGACCCGGAGATTGGGAACCTGATCGCCGAGGTGATGGACAAGGTTGGCAAGGACGGGGTGATCACGGTCGAGGAGTCCAAGGGGC
>CADDYW010000072.1 GCA_902810745.1 Chloroflexota bacterium
GCGATTGGCGATCGCATCCACGCGAGTGGCATCGTCCAGCCAGATGGAACCTGGCTCGCGACGCACGTCTGGACTGACAACGGTCGGCAGCCAACCCCACCGGCGTCGACGCAAACACCGACGCCAGCCTCAACCGGAACTGCCACGGTCACCCAGACCTCAACGCCGACCGTGACTTCCACGATCACGGCGACACCAACGGTTACCATCACGGTAACGCCGACGGCGACACGTACCGATACCAATGGCATCCGCGCATCGGACGACGAGGACGACGAGGATCTGGAGATCGCTCCTCCTGGCCGTGGGCTGGCCCGCGGCAACCCGCATCATCCGGCTCACGGCAGAGCGCGCGGTAACCAGCACGTTACGAAGGATCACCGCGATTCTGATAGCCCGTGACGGCGGGGACGAGAACCAGTCGCAGCCCCGGTCGCTCCACGTTGCAACCCCCAGACGGGCGCAATCACGCCATTGCGAGCTCCGGCATCAGCCTACGCGTGCAGTCGTCAACCCCACCAGTATAATGTCGGCTGGCGAACCTGCCAAATCTCGCATTCGCGAACGAGGAGCAATCGGATGGACACCGGAGCAATCAGGCAATCACGGTGGAGGATCGTCGACTGTGACGTCCACAATGCCTTTCGATCCTATACCGATCTTCACCCCTACCTCTCCGATGTCTGGAAGCCACGCGTGACCGCTGGTGGCTTCGGCGGAGCCGGTACCGGCTATTTCAGCCCGGTTGGCGTTATGCGGCGCGACGCGCAGCCTGACGACGGTAGCCCGCCAGGATCGAGCCCGGACCTCACCCGAAGGCAATTGCTCGACGCCTACGGCATCGACTACGCCATTCTGACCGGCTCGGAGATCCTACGGGTCTCGACGATGACCGATCCGAATTACGCCGCGGCGCTCGCCAGCGCCTACAATGATCATCTCGTTGACACCTGGCTACGTGCCGACGAGCGCTTTCTCGGGGCACTGGTCGTCGCAACGCAGGACCCCGTCCGAGCGGCGAAGGAGATTGATCGCCTGGGAAGCCATCCGAAGATTGTCGAAGTCATCATGGCGAGCGCCACGCGCGTGCCGTACGGGCAGCGGCAATACTGGCCGATCTACGAGGCGGCCGAGCACCACGGCCTGCCCGTGGCCATTCACCCCGGTACGGAAGGTTCCGGCATCGCCAACCCGCCGACCGCCGCCGGCTACCCCAGCACCTACCTGGAGTGGCACACGAGCCTCTCGCAAAACTTCATGGCGCAAACCGTCAGTCTCGTTTGCGAAGGCGTCTTCGTCCAGTTTCCAAAGCTCAAGTTCGTCTTGATCGAAGGCGGCGTCGGCTGGCTCCCCCACCTGATGTGGCGCCTGGACAAGAACTACAAGGCACTTCGATCGGAGGTTCCCTGGCTCACGCGCCTTCCGAGCGAATACATCAAGGAGCACATTCGCCTGACGACCCAGCCGATTGAAGAACCGGAGAACCCCGAGCACTTGCTTCAGATCTTCGAGATGATCGACGCCGCCCATACGGTGATGTACTCCAGCGATTATCCACACTGGGACTTTGACGATCCCTTCTGGGCATTCCGCTTCGTCCCGGACGATCTCAAGCGGCGCATCCTCTCGGAAACGGCCCGTGAGCTCTACAATCTTCCAGCAGCAGCACCGAGCCCAAAGTCCTGAGTACCGAGCGCGTCCCACCATGATCCCTGGCGAACCGAGACGGCACCCCGAGAGCTTGTCGCCTGGATATGACGTCTCATACCAGCTCTGGATCGCGGACTCGTGGTGCCCCTCGGTCCGGGCGCCAGCGAGGAGATCTCTGGCTCTGCGCCGCGAACCCCCTGGCCCGCGGGCGCCAAGGTCGGGGTATTCGCTGCGGGGCACGCTCGGGGTCACAGAGCAATAATCCTGGCCCGGAAACGGTATCACCGACACGACGCGAGAATACAGGAGCGTAACCATGGCCCGGCATATCATCGCGCGAACCTCGGATATTCCTCCCGGGGGACGCAAGATCGTCAAGATCGAGGGACGCGAGGTTGGCGTTTTCAATCTCGACGGGACGTTCTACGCGCTCAAGAACGTCTGCCCGCACCAGGGAGCCCGCGTCTGCCTCGGCAAGGTTAGCGGCACGACACTGCCCTCCCCCGTCCACGAGTTCCAGTACGGCCTGAACGGCCGAATTCTGCGGTGTCCGTGGCACGGCTGGGAGTACGACATCACGAACGGTCGCTCGATCTTCGATCCCGAGGTCCGGGTCGTCACGTACCCGGTGAGCGTCGAGGACGACCAGATCGTCGTCAGCATCCCCTGATCGGTAGGCAAAGTATCCGCATCCACGCCACGATCGATAGGGAGATCAGGCCCGACGTGGCACATTCAGTGCTCCGTCCCGATGGCAAGGGGGCTGGGAAGTGCCACGCGTACGGATCATCTGTCAGAACTGCGGGAGAAAACTGTCCTACCTGGAGATGGCCCCGGCGTGGACGGTACGTGCCACCTGTCCGATCTGTCACGCCGTCACGGTTGCCACGCTCGACGCCTCTGGCCACGTCCACCAGACAATCGCTACGGAGCCGCTCGACCGCGAAAGAGCAGGTGCTCGCGCTCCGAAGCGCAGACTCGACGGCAGGCCAGCGAGCTAAATAGCAATCGCTCGGCACGCCCACCATCCGTCCCGGCGTGCCGAGCGATCAACCTGGTACGACGGACATAATCATATCACATTTTCCGAGCACCTACACACGTTTCTAGCCAATCAGTTTTGGGGAACCCGCTCATCTTACGCCCCTGTAGCCCATCATCCTGGCGTGGTGGTACTTCAGGTAGGACTCGTCCCCAGTCATTCGACGGGTAATTTCCACACGTATCCAGGGGCATCGGCTAGCCTGCTGCCCCGCGGACAATTGAGTGTCTCTCCCCGGCATCGCTACCTCGCGCCTATGGACGTCTCCAGCACAACGCACAAGTCGTCCGGCCAATGGGTCGGGTGAGAATCGCATACACTCGGCGGATTCGTCGATCGATGGGCCGGTCATCGGCCAAGGGGACGACCACGCGCTATGCAGACAGCCAAATGTGAGCGCGGATAGCGCCGAGCACGTAGGCTCGACGCTGGAATACGTGCGAGAACGCACCGCGCTCGCTCAGGGGGCAGTCGCGCGCACGGCAGCCCGCGCGGAGTATCGCCGCCCCTGGAGCAAGGTCGTCCACGTACGCGCGTAGAACGCCGATGCCCCGGCGACGACTTCGCGGGAGCCGGGTCACGCTCGCGCAATCTTCCGACGGGTGGGTGTCGACCGAAGATGAGCGCCACCTTCCGACTTTCCGCAAGGCGATCACGGATCGGCGGCACCGAGCGGGGGTTGCGGCACGGAGCACGCCCGCGACGTCGCCGGGCGAGGAAGCAGTAGGCGATCTGAAGCAGGTTACTGACCCGCTGCCGGTGGCAAGGTCGTGCACTATACGCGAGTGCTCCGGGCCATACGCGAGGAAAGCCTTCTGCCTCAGCCCAAGCGGCACTCGACCCAGACAACCGATTCAGGCCACGGGTCGACGCACGCCCCGAACCCGACCACGGATCGGGTCACGACCACACCGAGTGCCCTCGGGGTCGTGGACGGTGCCAGGATTCGGCTGCCACGCGGCTTCGCGTACGTTGCCGCGCTTCGCGGCGCGTTCGCTCGCCAGGGAGTGCTCTCGGGGCAGTGTCGTGCCGCGGCTACCCTCTTTGCCGTCGAGCACGATCTCCTGAACTGAGCGGCGTCACGACCACTACCCCGACGCCGTCCCAAACATCGGACGAACGTCCGATGCGCGATGGGATGAATTCCGCCATACTCGGCTCATCACCAGCGGACGCGACCTGCACCGCGCACGGGATCCAGCAGTCCACGCCCTGACGGGAAGTGGATCTCGAGTGAGCGGCGGGCGAGGGCGCTCCGAGCTGATACCCACGCGCGCGTCTTCCGTCGTCCTGGGATCGCGCGGCACCGGATCAGAGCCCTTCCGCCAACGTTCGGAATGGCGAGCACCGCGAATCGGTGAGCCTTTCACCGGAGCCCGTCCCACTCGCGGGATCAGCTCCCACGCATCAACAGGAGGTCAGCACTTGAGCGACATCGCATCGATCGGAATGACGTTTCTGCGCGCTTTGCAAGAACGCGACTACCCCGGCGTCGAAGCGTGCTTCCTACCCGAGGCACGCCTGCGGGCGCTGGTGCCGTCTGGCTTCCGAGAGGCCGCGGACGCGGGCGAGGCCACACGCCTGTTTCGCGAGTGGTTCGGGGATGGTCGGGATCTCGTCGTCATCTTTCAGAGCGTTGATACGTCGCTTGGTCGCCTCGCCCTGGCTTACCGTTGTCGGATCCGCGAGGGAGAGGTATGGCAGGTCATCGAGCAGCAGGCGTTCGGAACAGTGCGAGACGGGAAGATCGCGGCGCTCGACGTCGTCTGCTCCGGCTTTCTACTGACCGAAGCCAGCTACACCACGGCACAAGGCAGTCCAGGTGCGCCTGATCTCTCGCCAGCCGACGAACCACTGCCACGACCTGACGCAGTGCTCGACGCGCCGGACGAGAGCTGCAGCACTCTGACGCCGATGATCCGGACGCGGATTCGCGCGCTGGAACCTGGCCAGATCCTGGAGGTTCGAACCAACGACTCGACCGCGGCCGATAACCTTGCCGCTAAGCTCCCGGTGATGCACGAGATCTACCGGGTGCTGCGCCCCGGCGGCCGCTTCCAGATCGGGGACATCGTCATCCACCGGAAGGTGCCGCCGGACGCGAAGGAGGACGTCGGCTGGTGGACTGGCTGAATTGCCGGTGCTCTGCTGGATGCAGAGTAGCAGTGGGTGCTGGACCAGGTCGGCTTCGTCGAGATCCGACGCGGGTGCGAGATGGACGTCTTCTCCGGCTCGGCGCACGAGTCGGACGCCAAGGAGTTCGAGACGCGTGGCATAACCTCCCGAGGAGTCAAGCGGGCGACGTCTCGAGACGTCTCGGCCGCACGCTGATGCCGGTCTGCACGTCGCCCCGATGATTGACGACGCGCAGCAGAACGTCGACACGGCCTGGCTCGCCGAGCGTGCGAGTGCCCGCGCGGACAGCGCGCGTACGCGAGACCCAGGCTGAAACGAACAAACCGGGTTTCACCCAGCGGAGGTGACCTCGACAACCGCCGTCTTGTGAGAAGGAGCGCGCTATGACCGAACCGCGCGAATGAGCCAGCGACCCGATCCGTGGGTTAGCTGCAGCGGACACGCTGCCTCGCCCCGGTCATCCCGGGTGCCTACTGCTCGCGCCGTAACCGTCCGACCTGACGGAGGAGCGCGTTGCGCACGAATCGCCACAGGACCAGTACACGCTCGTCCTCCGGGTCGACTCGACGACCGAAGCGATACCGACCGTACGCCGCGGTGATCCTCCGAATGCTCGATTGGACGCGCGGAATCGCGCCGGCCAGGGCCTCGCCATACTCGTCCGGCGTTTCGAACCAGCGCGGCCCGAACCCCAGCCATCCGGCGAGGCGTGTCATCTTTGCATAGGCGATCGCGGCAGGGGGAAGCCCTCGCAACCCCCGGTTCCAGAGATACCAGAGAACGAGCGCGGCCAGCGCCAGGAGTGCGAGCAGGTACAGGAAAGGCAGCAAAGGATGCAGGTCGATCGGCTTGCTCGTCGGCGTCGCCTCGGGAACCGCCGTGGCGCGATCGGATGGTGGCGGCGTCGGCGTAGGAGTCGGAGTCACCTGCTGCTGACCGAGACTAACGTTCGGCACGGGCTGGACAGTCGGAACGGGAGTCGCGGTGGCGGCGCTCGCGTCGCCCGTCCCGCGCTCGAATCGTGGCCAGCTTCCACTTGGCTCGAAGGGAATCCAGCCATAGGGAGGAAGGTAGACCTCGGTCCAGGAATGCGAGTTCGAGTCTTTTACCAGGTAGCTGCCATCATCCTGGCGTTCCCCGGTCGCGTACCCGGAGACGACGCGCGCTGGAATACCGACGCTCCGGGCCAGCACGGCCATCGCCGATGCAAAGTAGTCACAGTACCCCGTCCGCACATCGAACAGGAAGTAGTCGACCGCATCGCGGTCCGAAGGAGGCGGTGGAAGGTCGAGGGTATACGGCAGCGACCGAAGGTAGGTCTCGATGGCGACAGCCTTGTCGTACGAGTTGGTCTCGGGCGCCGTCAGCTGCACTGCGAGCTGATGGACGCGCTCGGGAATCGGCGGTAGCGTCAGATAGCGCTGGCGAACCTCGGCAGGATACGTTTGCGTCGCGGTGCGAAGATCGGCTGCCGACGCGTCCGAGATCTCCGATGCGACGGTGTACTGGCTTCCGGGTCGCAGCGGGGTCGTCGAGGTCAGCGCGACCAGGTCGACCACGGCGCCGGGCGCATCTGCGAACGCCTGCGCGTGCACTGGCCGATCGAAGCGGACGGGCTGGGATGCCGCGACCAGATAGTTGCCGCGCGGCTCGAGCACCTCGACCTGCTGGTCGAGCTCGGTACGTGCCAGGTCGGGTGATTGGAGCACGTCACTTCCTGCCGGGAGTGTCCGTCGATCGATGGGATCGCTGCTGATCCAGCCGTGGCCGGTATAACGATCGTAAACCATGACCCTCCAATACTCCGGCCGGGGCGATCTGATCTGCAGCACCGCCCGATCAGCAAGGTGGAACGACCCGTGAAGGGTCATCGCCCGACTGAACCCGCTCAGCGCAGCCTCGTTCTGTGCCTCCAGGCCACCAAAGAGACGGTTGAACTCAGTCTGCGCCTCTTCCCACGGACGAGATGATCGTCCAAGGCTCTGGGAGATGGCGCGCGACGCCAGGACGGTCGGCGCAACCCAGGCAAGTGCGATCAGCGCGAGGGCGAGCGCGAGGCTTGCTCGGAAGGCGCGGCCGCCGATACCCGCGCTCTGACGCAGACCGATCCTCTCCCACGTCATCTGTCGGGCGGCGAGATTGACCCGGCTGACCAGTAGCATCGCCACCACGAGCTGCACGAGCATGTAGGCGAACAGGTCGGGAAAGCTCGCGAGCACCAGGGTAAGTGCCGTCGCGCTCATCGTGACCGGCCACCACGCGCTGTGTGCTCGAAAGACCGACCACGCGCCGAAATAACCGATCACCCAGGCAATCAACGTGAGAAGGAGCAGGAAGAGCAGGTTGTTTGTCGCCTGGCCACCCACCAGGACGACCTGGAACCAGCCGACTATCTGTGCCGCCACGTTCAGGATGCGTTCACCCAGCGCGGCGTCGGGTGGGAGATCCGGGTTGGTTCGAGCGATCACGTAGAACACACCCGCCGCGCCCCCAACCAACGCGAGCGGATGCAGGAGCTCACCCGGAAACTCCGATCGAGCGAACGCCAGGCCGATCACGATGGCAACCAGCGCCGTCCAGGGAAGCAGCGCGAATGGCAGACTCGGATCGAGCTGCAGCGCATCGACCGCGACCGCTGGCGGAAGCACGACGCCAATCAGCAGGAACAGATCTACCAGCGTGGAAAGAGCGTGTTCTCGGGACTCCATGCCTAGCCTCGCCACCCGGCGGAGAGGACACGTCCGATGTCGTCGCCGCGCTTCAGAAGGATTGTCGGGATGTTGTACGTAGCCAGTGCGCCGACGAGGAGCAGTGAACCCGGCGCATCTCCGAACGTTGCCGGCTCAAGGACGATCGCCCCGGCCTGAATACCACGGTCACGTAATCCCTGAAGGACTGCCGGCCATCGCTCGTCAAGAGACGGCGTCACCACGATCACGGCGGCATGGCGGGTGCATCGATCGGCTTCTGCGGCCAGGGTCTCGGCAATCGGCTCACGCCCGTGCGCGTGAATCACCGCGAGCTCTTCGAGCAGCTTTATCAGCTGCCGTTGCCCACGATCGGCCGGAATAACACGATGCTGGCCGGGGACGGCGACGAGCCCGACCGCGCGTCCTTCGGCCAGGAAGTGTCGGGCAAGCGACGCGGCGACCGTCACGCCATACTCCTCGGTCGACTCGTCGCCATCGCCTCGCTGCACCGACGCGTCGGTATCGAGGAAGAGCCAGATGTCCGCGACGGGCTCGACGTCGAACTCCTTGACCATGAGCTTTCCCACGTGGGCCGTCGAGCGCCAGTGGATGTGTCGGACCGGATCGCCCGGGCGATAGTCGCGTACGCTCGAGACGTGCGACGCCGTCTGATGCCAGCCGGTTTGGCGTCGATCGCCTCCCAGGAGCTGACCCGCCGGGAGGGTCAGTCCGGTGAGATCGACGGTCGGGGGGTAGACCAGCACCGAGCAGCTCGAATCGATCGACCGAACACTGCGGAAGAGCCCGAACGGATCCGTTCCGTAGATCCACGACGGTCCAAGCTGGTACAGCCCGCGGCGGCGGCAGGGTGCCTGGAGCGTCCAGACGCGCCTCCCAGTGATGCCCAGGCCGAGGACACGGCCCGCGCGGTAGCCGGGGAGCGTTCCCGTGTCGACGAACTCTATCCAGACGCGCGGAATTGGAAGATAGCTTTCGACCTGAAGACGTTGCTCGACAACCCCACCAACCTGCGCGCGATCCTGCCGGAGGCTCCGCCTTACCCGGATTCCTCGAAGGCTGATCCAGCTCCAGACAAAGCTGAAGAGAATGGTCGCAACCAGCACGTCCGTCAGGTGATAGAGTACGGTCTGGCCGCTCATCACGGCAAACGCCGCGACGACGATGGTGAGGACACAGACTTTGAACGCGCTCAAGGCTAGCGCCTCGGGTGGAGCGCACGCGTGCCAGGAACCGGCACCGACTCCAGAATCTCCTGAATGATCGTCGTGGTCTCGGTATGCTTGATCCGCGCGCCAGGATTTACGATCAGTCGGTGGCCAAGCGTAGGGATCACGAGCGATTTGACGTCGTCGGGGAGCACGTAGTCCCGACCGTAGAGGGCAGCGCGTGCCTGGCTCGCGCGGAACAGCGCCAGTGACCCGCGGGGGCTCGCGCCCAGATATACGTCGGAGTGGGTTCGCGTCTCTTCGACGATCGAAACGATGTAATCTCGGATCAGCTCGTCGACGTAGACCGACTGGCGAATGATCTGCTGGAGCTCGATCAGCTCCTCGGCGCTGATGACCGTGCTTAGCTGCTCGATTGGATGCTGAATCTGCTGCCGCTCCAGCATGATCATCTCGTCCCGCTTGCGAGGATAGCCAAGGTTGATCCTCAGCAGGAACCGATCAAGCTGGGCTTCGGGGAGAGGGAACGTGCCCTCGTACTCGATCGGATTCTGGGTTGCAAGGACGATGAACGGACGGGGAAGGTCATAGGTGACCCCGTCGACCGTGATCTGCCGTTCTTCCATGCATTCCAGCAGCGCGGACTGCGTCTTCGGGGTCGCGCGATTGATTTCGTCGGCCAGCACAACCTGTGCGACGATCGGCCCAGGACGGAACTCGAACTCACCACTCTTCTGGTTGTAGATCGAAACGCCGGTGACGTCGCTGGGGAGAAGGTCCGGGGTGAATTGGAGTCGGCGGAAGCTGCACCCGATCGAGCGCGCGAACGCCTTCGCAAGAACCGTCTTTCCGACGCCGGGGACGTCTTCGATCAGCACGTGTCCCTGACACAGTAACGCGATGAAAGCGAGCTCGACCTCTTCGTGCTTTCCGACGATGACCGTTTCGACGTTCCCGATCACCCGCTCGGCGATCGCGCGTACTCGTTGCATCCCGCGAGGACCTCCGCCTGAACGACTGGTACAGGGATCTTGATCACCACTCCCCGAGGGTAGCGCTCGTTAGACCTCTGATCGAAGCAAGAATGAGACCGGATACCTGACAAGACGTGCCACGTCAGAACGCCTGGATCGAGCTCCGTGCCGCGCATTCCGGAGCCGGAGCCCAACCTACCGGAATACGTCAGCTGCCCCGATGTGAATGTGTTTCCCCACGTCCTACGCCATCGGCTCCGTGCCCCGCCTGCTATCGGCCGTGGCACTTCTTGTATTTCTTACCGCTGCCACAGGGGCACGGATCATTGCGACCGATCTTGCGACCGGCCCGAACCGGCTCACGTTGATCGTCGGCTTCCTGGCGATTCGTCTGCAGGTTGCGTGGTTGTGGCCTGGGTTGCTCACGCTGGAGGTTAACGTGGTAGATGGCGTGGGTGACGTCGTGACGAATCGTCGCCAGAAGGCCCTGGAACATATTATAGGCCTCGGCCTTGTATTCAACCAACGGATCACGCTGACCATACGCGCGCAGCCCAATACCCTGTCTCAGGTCATCGATCGCCGTCAGGTGCTCGACCCACAGACGGTCGATGACCTGGAGCATCAGGAGTCGCTCAATCTGCCGCATGATCTCCGGGGTCAGCTCGGCCTCTTTCTCCTCGTATGCGTTCTCGGCGAAGTCGAGCACGAGCTCCCGGATCTCCTCCCGGCTCAGGCCCTGCAACGCGGGTGGGGCATAGGCGGGCGACGGGGGAAGGATCGCACGGAGCGACATGGCCAGAGCTTCGAAGTCCCAGTCTTCGGCGTGCGGCGCACTGGTGTAATTGTCGACGAGCTCATTGAGCTCCTGACGAATCATGTCAAGGATATTTTCTTTCAGATCGGCCCTATCGAGAATCTTTCGGCGCTCGCCGTAGATGATCTCGCGGTGCTTATTCAGCACGTTGTCATACTCGACGACGTGCTTGCGCAGATCGAAGTTGTGCCCCTCGACCTTGGTCTGGGCATTCTCGATCGCCTTGCTCACCAGCCCGTGCTCGATCGGCACGTCGTCTTCCAGGCCAAACCGATCCATCAGGCTCGCGATATTCGACCCGCCGAATCGCCGCATCAGATCGTCTTCGAGGGATACGTAGAACCGTGATGACCCGGGATCGCCCTGGCGACCGGCTCGCCCCCGAAGCTGGTTGTCGATGCGCCGTGCCTCGTGCCGCTCAGTTCCAAGAATGTGCAGGCCGCCGAGCTCGCGCACGCGCTCCCGATCCACGGCGCAGCGGCGTTCGGCCTCCTCGCGTGCGCGGGCGATCTGCTCGGGGTCGGCGGTCTCGGGCAGAATGTTCTGGCTCTGAAGAACCTCGGCCACCAAGCCCGCCGGATTCCCGCCCAGCAGGATGTCCACGCCGCGGCCAGCCATGTTCGTCGCGATCGTCACCGCGCCCGGACGACCTGCCTGGGCAATGATCGCTGCCTCGCGCTCGTGATACTTCGCGTTCAACACCTGATGCGGGATGCCGATCCGCTTCAGCTTCTCGCTCAGATACTCGGATTTCTCGATGGAGATCGTCCCGACGAGCACCGGTCGCCCGACACGGTGCATCTCTTTGATCTCGTCCACGACCGCGCGGAACTTCGCCTCCTCGGTCTTGTAGACGACGTCCGGAAAGTCCTGGCGGATCATCGGACGGTGGGTCGGGACGACCACCACGTCAAGCCCGTAGATCGTGTGGAACTCTTCGCGCTCGGTCCAGGCAGTGCCGGTCATTCCCGCCAGCTTCGGGTACATTCGGAAGTAGTTTTGCAGGGTAATCGTGGCGAGCGTCTGGCTTTCGTGCTGAATGCGCACGTTCTCCTTCGCCTCGATCGCCTGGTGGAGACCCTCGCTGAAACGTCGGCCAAACATCAGCCGCCCGGTGAACTCGTCGACGATGACGACCTCGGCATCGCGATCAGTCTGATGGCCTTCGAGAACCCGACCATCCTTGACCAGCACGTAGTCGCGGTCGCGCCGAAAGATGAAATGCGCTTTCAACGCCTGCTCGAGGTAATGCGTCAGCTCGTAGTTCTCGGGATCATAGAGATTGGTCAGATTCAGCCAGCGCTCGAGCTTCCGTATCCCTTCCTCGGTCAGCATCACCGACCGCACCTTTTCGTCGATCTTAAAATCCACCTCGCGCGTCAGCCGGGGTACCAGCCGCGAGAAGAGGTAGTAGCGATCGGTCGCCTGCTCCGCCTGGGCAGAGATGATCAGCGGCGTACGGGCCTCGTCGATGAGGATGTTGTCAATCTCGTCGACCACGGCGAAGCTCAGCGGGCGCTGGACACACTGACGCGAATCCACGACCATGTTGTCGCGGAGGTAGTCGAACCCGAACTCATTGTTGGTGCCGTAGGTAATATCGGCAAGATAGGCTTCTCGACGCGGCACGGGCCGCAGATGGCGCAGCCGTGGGTCATCGCCCTCGTGAGTCGGGTCGTAGAGGAAGGCGGCTTCGTGCTGAATCACTCCGACCGTCAGACCCAGCGCGTGGTAGACCGGCCCCATCCACTGGGCATCGCGCTTGGCGAGGTAATCGTTGACCGTCACCAGGTGCGCTCCCTTGCCGGGCAGCGCATTCAGGTACAGCGGCAACGTCGCCATGAGCGTCTTGCCCTCGCCCGTCTTCAGCTCGCCAATCTTGCGCTGGTGCAGAACGATCCCACCCAGGAGCTGGACATCGTAATGACGCATGCCAATCGTCCGCCGCGCTGCTTCACGGACCGCGGCGTACGCTTCCGGCAGAATGTCGTCGAGCGATTCGCCCTGGTTGATTCGGTCGCGGAAGATCGTGGTAAGTCCGCGCAGGTCGTCATCGGTCAGCGCTTCCATCTGCGGAGCGAGGTCATTGATCTCACGAACCAGGGGTTGTAGCCTCTTGATCTCGCGCTCGCTGCTTTCGCCGACGAGCCTCGTCAGCCAGTTGAGCATCAGTGCCATCCGAATATCCAGGGCGGTACGTCCAGCAGGGACCGCCTCGGTGCATTAGACTATATATCGACGGAGATCGGCAAAATAAACAAACGCGGCGCCCCGATAGCGCCGCTCGTCAGCCACGACCCGTTCCAAAACCGCCGTTTTAACCAGTCGAATTCTAGCACAGCGATACATAAATGTCCAAGCAGGACCGACCCGTTCGGAGACTCACGGTGTGTGGTTTTACAGACATTTAGCACTCAGTTAACCGCCTGGAGCCGACGTTGCATTACACTGCCAGGAGACGCTGGCGTCTCTCACACGTCGTGGTGTGGGCGGCGGTCGTGGGCGTCCCGTCTGCTACCTGCCTTCCTTCACTGCCCCTGAGGGCGGTGAGGCTTCGCTTCAGCCGGGACGGGGCAGCGGGCGCGGTGAGGACATCACTCCCGTCGGGAGGCGCCCACGACGCCCCGCTCGTCACGACCCGTGCAGTCACCCCGACGGCTCGACCGAGTCCCATAAGGTTTCAGCCCGAATCTCGCCCGAGGAGAACAATGCGCGTGCTCCGTCTATCTGTCACGTCTCTGCTCTTCGCACTGAGTCTCGTCGCGGTCGCCTGTGGCAGCCTTTCGCCCACCACGAGTGCATCACCCACGGCAGGTGATCGGCCTGGCAGCCAGCAAACCAGCACGGCGGTCAGCACCAGCCCAGCTACGGCTCCAGGCGCGACCGCGGCGACAACGCCAGCCGCGACCGCTACCACGCCGGGGTCAGTCATCTCGCCGACCCCCGCGGCCTCGAGCACTCCAGCCGGCACGGTTACCCAGGGAGGCACGCAGCCAATCGCGACGAACGGCGTGCTGCAGTACCAGATCGTGCCCGATGGAACCGAGGCTCGGTTCCGTGTCAGGGAGCAGCTCGCCGAGCGATCCTTCCCAAGCGACGCCGTGGGAACGACCAGAGCTGTCTCGGGAAAGATCGTCCTCGACGCTAACGGTAAGATCCTTTCCGATCAGTCAAAGTTCGTCGTCGACCTGGCGACGCTCCAGAGCGATCGGCCCCAGCGTGACCGCTTCATCCAGCGATCTACGCTTCAGACGGCGCAATATCCGACTGCCGAGTTCATCCCAACCGAGATCCACGGTCTTCCGTCACCGCTTCCCACGTCCGGAAAGGTCGCGTTCCAGCTCGTCGGAGAGATGGCGGTCCACGGTGTGACCCGGCCGGTCACCTGGGATGTGACCGGTCAGGTCGAAGGAAAGGACATCACCGGCCAGGCGACGACGAGCTTCACGTTCGAGGATTTTGGCATGAGCCGGCCTCGCGTTGCAGTCGTGCTGAGCGTGGAAGACAACATCCGCCTCGAGGTTGACTTCCATCTGGTACGCAGTGCGTAGGGCCGGCATCGTCGGGTTCGCTAGCCCAGGTACTGCTTGAGCCAGGCCAGGAGCTCCTTCCAGGCTTCCGATGCTGCCACGGGGTCATACGTCGGGTGGGTGTCGTTCATAAAGGCGTGACCGGCGTTATAGACCAGGGTCTTGAACGTCTTGCCTTCCTGCCGGAGTAGATTCACGATCTGCTCTCGCTGGGATTGAGGGATGCCCTGGTCCTGACTCCCCCAGACGACCAGCGCCGGTGCAGTCACCTGGCGAATCTCCTCGGCGGTCGGCCTGAAGCCGCCCGCGTAAAACGGGGCAATCACGGCGACCGCCTCATTCGCCTGCTCGGCCACCTTCCAGGTGAGATAGCCGCCCATGCAGAAGCCGACGACCCCGACCTTCTTCGGCTGCACATCCTCGCGCTCCTGCAGATAGGCAATGGCGCGCTGGATCTCGGCGACGGCCCTGTCTCGATCCAGTGCCATGGCCTCCTTCCGTGCTTCGTCTGGCTCAGTCGCGACGCGCCCGTGATAGAGGTCGGGGGCGAGTGCGACGTATCCAGCGCGGGCAAGCCGCTCGGACAAATCCTTGATGTGTGGCTCGATACCCCACCACTCCTGAATCACGATCACGCCTGGGTGCGGCCTCCCGTCGCTCGGACGCGCGAGAAAACCATCAAGTGTCGTACTATCGGCCGGATAGCTGACAAATCCCGAAAGAACACCATTGCGCTCGGTCAGCTGTTCTGATGACATCATTCACCTCTTGAATCTGCCGCGTGATAGCACCCGGCGGCCGCATGCGCGGGCAGATCGTCGCCACGACTGCGACCGATCTCGCCCCGGCCCCTCGCCAGCATCCGCTGAAGTGTTACCTCCCCGCGCGGCTCGCGATCGACTCGTAGACGTCGAGGCGCTCGGTCTCCTCCCCGGGGGAAACGATCTGCTTCACCAGGATGCCCGCGTTCTCACGCCCGACTTTTGCCGCGACGTCAGCCCGACGCGGGAGCGCGTCGACCGAGTCGATCACGTCGAGTACGTTTCCGTCGGCGAGAACCGCGAACCGTCCCGGAGCCTGGCGCACGAGCGCGTCTCGCTCGCGCAGGTAGGTACGCATCTGAATCGCGACGTCGGTTCGTGCCTGATCCAGCTCCGAAGACCAGCCCCGATCAACGCCGAAGTGATGACCGAGATCCGCGACCTCGTCGCCACGGATCTCGATCTGAGACGCGTCGACTGGACCAAGGCCGTGTGCGTGGGCGAGTGGGAGCGGGTTCGCATCGAAGAGGAAGGGCGCGGTGCCATAATCGGCGCACGGGTCATTCCCCATCAGCCGAATCGCCGTCGCATCGGTCGCGACAACGTTGTTGCCGACCAGCAGGACGTTCGTCTGGACCGGCCGCCCGCCCCACTCCTTGCCGTCCTGGGCCACGAGGCCGTCGACCACGTTCAGGATCGGCGGGAAAAGCGCACCCACGTCCACGAGCACACGTGGCAGACGAATCGGAGCGTGCAGGTAGCGTCGGGGCGTGCCGTAGACCGGGCAGGGAGTCATTCCAAAGAGATTCTTCAAGCAAACCGTGGCGCCGGTCGAGAGATGCGACTTCAGCTTGGCGATCGAAACGACGGCGTCGACGTTTTGCAGCTCGTCGCTGAGCTTGTAGCGTGACAGCATCGCCGGTCGCCCTGGAACCTCGAAGTCGACGAATCTGCCCTCGTTCAGCTCGATGAGACGCACGTCAAATCCGGCGAGGGCTCGGTCGAGCCCGGTCGCTTCGAAGACCCTCCGGCAGGGCATCCCGGTCGAGGCGTCGCCCAGGATCAGCTCGCCATCGTAGTAGCGTCGGATCAGAGCAACCGTCCCGCGGATGACGCTCGGATCGCTCAGCGCGACCTGTCGGCCCGCGTAGTAACGCACGTCGTCGATCCCGAGATTTGGTTTGATGTAGACCTTTCTCTTGCCACGGAACATCTCGGCGACGCCACCCATCAGATCGGCGGCCTCAAAAAGTCTCTGCTCGACGACGGAATTGCTCGCCTCGGCATCGCAGCGAACGATCGAGACGACCGGACGATTATTCATGCCTCCCACCCTCCAGCGAAGCGCTCGCCACGCTCACTCCGGGGATTGTAGCGAAAAGAGCCGACAACCGCACGCGGCGATGCACCGCGACACGACGCCGCGCAGCCGCTTGTACCTCTCAATCCGGTACCCACCTTCAATGGACATCGTCCGCGCGCGGCGACTGACGGCGGCCAATACCGTACGGATGGCAGCACGGGGCAACCCTCGACTGCGCGAGCGTCACGATACCTTCTTCCTTCGTCCCCTCCGACCGAGTCACCCCTACGAGGTCGCCAGTCAACCTGCCGTTGTCGTTTCCTCTCTCGCGACCTGGCAGTGCGGACAGACGTAGGTTCCACGGCCGCCCACCCGAAACTTTTGGATTGGCTGGCCGCACCGAAGGCACGGGAGACCTTCGCGGCCGTGGATGCGCGGTAGCTTCGCACCCTGAACCGCCTTTCCGTTGAGAATCCGCGCGACCCCGTGCGTCAGCGCCAGGTGAATAACGTCCTTGATGGCGTCGTGGAGACGTTCGATCTCTTCGTCGGTCAGGCTGCTGACCGTCTGGAGCGGATGCAGTCGCGCTTCCCAGAGCGCCTCATCCACGTAGATGTTGCCAAGACCGGCCACGACCTTCTGATCGAGGAGCAGCGGCTTAAGGCGTGATTGAGCGCGTCGTCGCAGCCGCTGCTTGAACTCCGCGACGGAGAACGCGTTTCCCACTACCTCGAGGCCGAGCCGCTCTTCAGGAATTACGGTTTCAACGTCGACGGTCGGGACGATCCAGAGGTGAGCAAACTGACGGATATCGGTGAGGTACAGCACACGACCATCGTCGAGCCGCCAGATCACCGACGTCTGCTTGTGGGGAAGCGGCGCATCGAACCGCGGGACCGGATGACCACCCGTGACGCGCTCGCCATTCGGTCGCTCGACGACGATCTGACCGGCGAGGCTGAGATGGATGACGACGCTCAGCCCATTCGATAAAGACAGGATCAGATACTTGGCCCTCCGCCGAACGTCGGTGACGATCGCGCCGACGACGTTATCCATGGTGTAGCCAGGCTGCCCCGAAAAGATTCTCGGCTTGATGAGTTCTGCCTGGACGATGCGGTGCCCGGTCAGCGTCTGGGCTAGCCCGCGTCGCAGCGTCTCCACTTCCGGTAGCTCTGGCATTCGCGCTCCCCTCTGATATACTCCGGGCTATGATACACAACGAGCCAGCAGTTGGGAGTCAGGGATCACAGGAGATCGGCACTGTCGCAGCTTCTGTCAGGGAGCTCGCGAGCACCTCGAGAGATCCACTGTCTGTCTCCACGAGAGACGGACCGAAGGCGATATCACCCGTTCGGTCGTACTCCTGGCGTGATGTCCCAGAGTTTGCCATTCCGCTGAATGGCGAGCCGCTCTCGCTCGAGCAGACACTTGCCTGCGGGCAGGCGTTTCGGTGGTGCCACGTCGCCCACGACGTCTGGGAGGGCGTTGCCGGTGGCCGGGTCTGGCGCATTCGCCTCGCCGATAGCGTGCTGCTGGCAAAGGCGGTGCCGTGCGCACCCGGCGAATCGGTCGGTGCGTTTCTCTCACACTACTTTGCGCTCGACCTGTCTGCTCGCGAGATCAGCGATCACGTCGCCGCGGCCCATCCCGCGGCCGCTGCTGCGGTGGCACAGCTCCCGGGATTACGGATTCTGCGGCAGCAGCCGCTCGAGACCGTGCTGACGTTCGCGATTGCGACAGCGACCAACGTCCCGCGCGTGACCCGAAGCATCGCCGCGCTATGCCAGCGCTTCGGCCAGCCCATCGCAACCGTCGACGGCGTCACCTACCACGACTTCCCGACAGTCGAGACAATTCTCGCCGCGCCCACGGACGTTCTATTCGGACCGTGCAACCTGGCCTACCGAGCGCGGTCGCTCCAGGCAATTGCCCTGGCGATCAGCAGGCGGAGCGCTCACTGGCTGGATGAGCTGTCGAGACTTCCATACCGTGATGCACACCGCGCGCTCGAGGAGCTTCCCTTCCTGGGGCCAAAGGTCAGCGACTGCATCTGTCTCTTCGGCCTCGGGCACGCCGACGCCGTCCCGGTCGATATCCACGTCTGGGCAATCGCTCACGAGCTCTTTGGAGAGGAGATCTCAACGCGCACGTTGACGCGCAAGACCTACCAGAGGATCGGCGATCGTTTCCGAGAGCTGTTCAGCCCCTGGGCCGGCTGGGCTCAGCAGTATCTTTTCTCTGCCCGACGGACAATCCCGGTCAACCGGCGCTTCCGGCCAGACCGAAAGCCCACGCTCGCGGTTCAGTCCGAGCTGATCCGGGCACCCCGACGACCTTGAGTCGGACGGCAATGCCGATCCTGGCTCACTCGAGATCCTGCCAGTTCTTGCCGGTCCGTGCCTCGACCTTCAGCGGCACGGTCATCGGGAACGCGCCTTCCATCAGCTCGATCACCAGAGGTCGAACCTCCGAGACGTCGCGCTCCTGGACCTCGAAGACCAGCTCGTCGTGTACCTGGAGGATCATCTTGGCGTGCAGACCACGCTCTCGCAACGCGCGGTCGATGCGGATCATCGCCACCTTGATGATGTCGGCAGCGGTGCCCTGGATCGGCATGTTGATCGCGGTTCGCTCGGCCTGGGCACGGATCTGTCGGTTCGGCGTGTTGATCTCGGGGATGTAGCGCCGACGACCAAGCAAGGTCGTCACGTACCCCTGCTCCTGGGCCTGCCGCTTGGTGGTCTCGAGGTACTTTGCGACCGTCGGGTACCGTGCGAAGTAATTCTCGATGAACGCGCGCGCCTCCGCCCTGGCCATTCCGAGCTGCGTGGCCAGCCCGTAGTCGCTCATTCCGTACAGGACGCCGAAGTTGACCGTCTTGGCGATGCGCCGCTGATCGGACGTCACCTGATCGATTGGCACGCCAAGAATCTGCGATGCTGTCGCCGCGTGAATGTCGCGCTCCTCGCGGAAGGACTCGATCAGATTCGCATCCTGGGTAATGTGAGCAAGAATCCGTAGCTCGACCTGACTGTAGTCGGCGGTCAGCAGCACCGCATCCGGTGCTCCGGCGATGAATGCACGTCGCACCCGTTTGCCCAGGTCGGTGCGGACCGGGATGTTCTGCAGGTTCGGTTCTGACGACGAGAGACGCCCGGTTATCGCACCGGTCTGGTTGAAGGAGGTATGCACGCGACCGGTGCGTGGATTGATCATCAACGGCAGGGCGTCGACGTAGGTCGATTTCAGCTTAACGAGCTGGCGGTATTCAAGGATCAGGTCGATGACCGGATGGTGGACCCGAAGCGCGTCCAAGGTGTCCGCGTCAGTGCGGTAGCCACTCTGTGTCCGACCGCCCGTGGGCAGACCAAGCTCCTCGTACAGCACGCGGCTGAGCTGCTGTGTACTGTTGAGATTGAAGCGATGGCCGACCTCCTCGTAGATTCGGGTCTCCAGGTCAGCAATCTTCTCGGCAAGGTCGGCCGACATCTCCTTCAGGTATGGCACGTCGATCGCTACGCCTGCCTGCTCCATACGCGCGAGCACCGAGACGAGGGGCATCTCGACCCGACTGAAGAGATCCCAGAGGCTAGCATCTTTGAGCTGACCCTCGAAGCGCTGCGCGAGCCGGTAGGCAATATCCGCATCGGAACAGGCGTAGTGAGCGGCACGGTCGACGGGAACGTCGGCCATGGAGATCTGCTCCTTGCCCTTCCCGATCAGGTCGGTGATCGGCGTCATCTGGATGCCGAGCTCGAAGAAGGCGATGTCCTTGAGGCCGAGCGCACGCTCTCCCGAGGAGAGAAGGTAGCGAGCGATCATCGTATCGAAGGCGATCCCCTCGACCGGCGCCCCTGCCCGCGCGAGCACGACCGCGTCGTACTTCAGATTGTGGCCGAGCTTCTGGATTTTCGGGTCGGTCAGGACCGGCCGAAGCGCGTCCAGGGCGGTCTCGAGCGGGACGCTCGACTGCCCATCGCCACGGTGTCCGATGGGAATGTACACGGCCTGGCCCGGTTTCTCGGAGATGGCAATCCCGACGAGGCTGGCGCGCATGGGATCGAGGTCGGTCGTCTCGACGTCCAGGGAAAATCGACCGGCCGCGCGCAGTCGCTCGATCAAACCGGGCAGCTCCTCTGCCGCGAGCACACGGTAATCTCCCGACGTCACGTCGGGAGCCGCCGGCACATCGGTGAGCGGTCGCGTCATCGCGTCGAGATCCACGGCGCCCGTACCAAATAGCTCAAGCTGCGAGCCCCGCGCGGGCGCGACCTTTCGGACGGGCAGCTCATTCTGCGGGATGCGAAACTCGAGAGCCCGCAGGAAGTCGTTGAGGCGTTCCGGATCGTATGCCCCGACCCCCGCTTTCTTCAGGTCAAGCTGAATCGGCGCATCGCTGACGATAGTAATCAGGCGACGCGTCTGGACAAGCTGATCGGCCGACTGACGCAGGGACTGAGCCAGGCGAGGGTCGACCTCCGACAGGTGCTCGAGCAGGTTATCGATCGTACCGTATTTTGCCAGCAGGCGGGTCGCGGTCTTCTCGCCGATGCCGGGGACACCCGGGATATTATCGGAGGGATCGCCCTTCAGCGCTTTGAAGTCGATCAGCTGATGCGGCATCAGCCCGTACCGCTCCTGCACGGCGGCTGGATCGTACAGAACTGTGTCCGACATCCCTTTACGGGGCATCAGCACGCGCACGTGATCGTTCACGAGCTGAAGTGCGTCAGTGTCCCCGCTGACGATGACGACGTCAAGACCGGCGTCGACTGCCTGTCGCGCCAGTGTCGCGAGGACGTCGTCGGCTTCGTACCCGTCAACCTCACAGGTCTGGAGCGCCAGTGCATCGACGAGCTCGTGGACGCGTCCAAACTGCTCGAACAGTCCTTCTGGTGCCGGCCCACGGTGGGCCTTGTAGGCCTCGAACTCCACGTGACGGAACGTCGGCGCAGCCCGATCGAATGCGACGACCGCGTAATCTGGCTTCAGCGAGTTAAGCGCGCGGAAGAGCATTCGCGTAAACGCGAACACCGCGTTCGTGAGCTCGCCCTGGGTGGTTGTCATCGGCGGCGTCGCGTGGAACGCTCGATGGACCAGCGAGTTACCGTCAACTAATAGAACTACTTTAGCCAAAGAACCTCAAACTCACAACCGGATTTCCACGAGGTCGCCGAGCCTCTCCTCGAGCTGGGCACGAAGCTGCCGGTAGCGCTCCTGGAATTCCGGCGAGCCAAGCCAATCGCTCCACATGATTAATGCGTCTTCGTTGTTGTCGCTATAGTAGCGGCGGCGGATGCCTTCCTCGTGGAACCCGTACTTGCGGTAGAGAGCCTGAGCCGGATAGTTCGACACGCGCACCTCGAGCGTCGCGCGGCGGGCGCCGAGATGCATTGCCAGATCCAGCAGCGTCGCAAACAGTACCTCTCCCAGTCCCTGACCCCGCAGGTCTCGCTTCACGCCGATGGTCGTGACGTGCGCCTCGTCAAGCATCAGCCACATGCCGGCGAACCCCACGATTCGCTCGTTGGCGACCATCGTCGGGACAGGCGTTGAACGGCTAAAGGGGCGAAGGAACTGACCGACCGCCCGGCGTACACCACCCGCTGGCTCACCTGAGACCTCCTGGCGACGGCCGGAAGGGGCCGGCCTCCCCTCGTCCGTCACCTCGACCAGGACGATATAGCGCCCGGTCCGATTATCGCGCAGCTCGCGGCGGTAGGCACTCGCGGGCCATGGCGTCGTAAAGCACTCACGCTCGACTTCGCCAACCGCGTCGATGTCATCGAACTGCATTGGTCGCACAACATACCGAGTCACGGTGCGCTCCCAATCGAGCCGGCTCGCCCGCTGATCGCGGGGCGGCGAAGATACAATGGCTGCAGCGTCGCCACGTCGCTCACCAGTCCGGCCTGCAACTGCTGACAGGCAAGCTCGCCCAGATAGGCAGCTCGCCGCAACCCCTCGGCCGGGCGTGTCAGAACGCCGTCCTTGCCGAAGCGTGCCACGATCGTCTCGGACCATTCCGGCCGAATCTCGCCGCAGAACAGGGTATTCGGCGGCGAGGCACTGAGCGCATCGTCCAGTGACGCCAGGTGAGGCTCCTCCAGCGTCGCAAAGAGCTGCTCACTCGCCTGGTACAGACCGGTCGCGACCTCGCCGAGACCGGCATTGTACAACGGGCGAATCGGCCGAAAGGTAAGACGAAACTGGTAGGCCATGACCTGCAAGGTGTCGACCCCGACGATCGGGATACCCAGTGAGAAGCTCATCGCCTTGGCCGTGGCAATGCCGACCCGTAGCCCGTTGAAGCTACCTGGACCCAGGCTCACCCCGATACCGGTCAGATCACGCGTCGAACGTCCGCAGCGGGTAAGCAGGTCGTGGATGTGTGGCAGCAGATCGCGGGTATGATCCTGGCCGGCCACCCAGGTCGTCTCGCCAAGCACAGAATCGCTGTACAGACTGATGCTGGCAATCGCGGTCGCCGTATCAATCGCGAGGAGCATGCGGACCTCCGGGCTGCATCGTGGTGGCGAGGCTGGCTCGGAGCCCGTCAAGCAGAGCGCGTGGTCGCTCACCAACCGCGCAGATCTCGATCTCGCGCGTGTCACCCTTTGGCTCGATGCGCACCAGCAGATAGTCGCGGGGCAGCACGGTCTCGGCCACCTCGGGCCACTCGATCACGCACGGCCCCCGGCCGGCCAGGTACTCTTCCAATCCGAGCCCCAGCGCTTCGACCGGATTCTTGATGCGCCAGAGGTCGAGGTGATACAGCGGAGGGCGCCCTCCGGGAAGCTCATAGACGTTGGCGAGAGTGAAACTCGGGCTGATAACACGTCCTGTGTAGCCGTACCCGCGGGCGATTCCCTGCACCATGCAGGTCTTTCCAGCCCCGAGCGGTCCCCGGAGAAGGATCAGATCGTTCGGGTGGAGGAGCCGGCCAAGCGTGAAACCGAGACGTTGCGTCTCGTCCGCGCTCGACGTCACGACACGCAGACAAGGCGAGACGTCGCTCTGATTCGAGTCATCTGTTTCTTCGGCGGGCCGCCCATCGTCGACCCGGCCTTGAGATTCCATGCGCCGTCGTGTCCGTCTTGGCTTTACCACGAGATCCCTTACGAATTATACACGGCTTGAGAGCCTGGAACAACGCGGCAACCAGCACCGCAGCTGGGACCGCCGATGACTCGCAAGACGAGTGCCGG
>CADDYW010000073.1 GCA_902810745.1 Chloroflexota bacterium
TGTCGCAGCATCTCTTCGATCGCGTCGAGGTCACGACGAAGCTGAACGTCGGACTGCGACTCTGCTTGGATGCGATCGCATCCGTTCAGCACGGTGCTGTGGTCGCGGCCACCCAGCTCGCGGCCGATATCCACCAGCGAGGCTCGGGTCTTCTGCCGCATGAGGTACATCGCCACGTGTCGCGGCAGGACGATGTCCTTATCCCGGGCCTTGCCCCGCAGGGCCCGCGGATCCACCTTGTAGTACCGACAGACCGCGTCGATCACGTCTGCTGGCCCGAGCATGCGACGCTGAGCACTCTGGACCAGATCCTCAATCGCGGCACGTGCCATGCTTACCGTCAATGGCTGGTTCGTTAGTCGGCTGTAGGCAATGACCCGGTTGAGTCCGCCTTCTAGCTCGCGAATGTTGCTCTGAATCTCGTTGGCCAGGAGCTCGATGACGTCCTCGGGAACGGCCATGCCCTGGAGCGCGGCCTTCATCTGTAGAATCGCGCGACGCGTCTCCAGGTCCGGTAGCTGCACGTCGACCGCGATGCCCCAGGCAAACCGCGACTGCAGCCGCTCCGCCAGGTTGGCAATCGCCTTGGGCGGCCGATCGCTGGTCAGGACGATCTGATGGCCGACGCTATGCAACGCGTTGAAGGTGTGAAAGAACTCTTCTTGGGTCCCTTCTTTGCCCGCAAGGAACTGCACGTCATCGACCAGGAGCACCTCGATCGTCCGATAGCGCTGACGAAACTCTTCGTTGCGATTCTGGCGGATGGCCGCGACCATCTCGTTGGTGAAATCCTCGGCCGAGACGTAGAGCGTCCGCAATCCACGTCGGACGACGACGTTGCCAATAGCGTGAAGCAGGTGAGTCTTGCCGAGGCCAACCCCACCATAAATGAAGAGGGGATTGTGGCTCCGACCGGGATTATTGGCGACACTCTGGGCCGCGGCGTGGGCGATCTGGTTGGACTTACCCACCGTGAAGGTTTCGAAGGTATAGTTAGGATTCGGCGACCACTCGCTGGATGCAAGCCCCGGCGACGGCGGCGGTACGACAGTGCGGGGCTCCCGGGAAGCTACCGCGGGCAGCGACGCGACGTCGACCGTCGCCGTCGCGGGCGCAGTGCGCTCCTCCCCAAACGACGATGCCACGAAAGCGGATCCATCGCCGGGGCTCGTGCTACCCGCTCGCGGCGGATGCGCGACAATCACCTCAAGCTCGAGAGGTCGCCCGACAATGTGCTGCAGGGTCTGCTCGATCTGCGGTCGAAGTCTCCGATCGATCCACTCCGCGGCAAACGTACTATGGGCACGCAAGACAAAGCGGCGGTCGTCGATTGACACCGCCGCCGCTTGACGAAGCCAGGTCTCGAACTGAGGCCGTGAAATCTGCACCTGTAGCTCGCCGAGAGCTGCCTGCCAGATCTGTCGTGCGTTCACTCTTACGTCAACAACCCCATCTGGATGAGCGCCGCGCGGAGATCCTGGCGATCCTGATCGTTAAGCTCGGCCAAGGGTGGGCGAACCCGTCCCCCGAATCGCCCAAGTAGATTCATCGCCTCTTTGGTGGTCGTGACCTCGTAACCACGACGGCGCGCCCGAACGTTGAAGATCGGCTGGATCCAGCGCGCAAGAAGCGCGTTAACCTCCGGAAAATCTCCCGCTCGTGCCGCGCGGTACAGAGCGAGCACGACGTCAGGCATGAAGTTCGCGGCACTCGACGTGAACCCCTCTGCACCCGCTGCGAAATAGCTATTGACCATATCGTCGCCAACGCCGGCCAGCCAGACCAGCCGATCGCCAACTCGGTCGCGAATCCGAGCCCACGTGCGCAGGTCAGCCTGGCCATCCTTGAAGGCGATCACGTTCGGAATCTCGGCAAGGCGCTCGACAAGCTGCGGGCTGAAGACCGCGGCATCGCGCGCGTACGGGAATACGGCGATCCCCACGCTCCGGGCGATGCCCGCGTAGTAGCGATAGAGGCCATCCTCCTCGGCCCGCCCGTAATAGTGGGGCAGCATCAGGATGGCGTCCGCTCCGGCTCGCTCTGCCTCCCGTGCCAGATCTTGAGCCAGCGCCAGATTGTAGCCAACACCCGCGATCACCGGAACGCGGCCGGCCGTTGCGTCCACCGCCAGACGGTACACCTGAACAATCTCCGCGGGCGTCATCGAATAGAGCTCGCCCGTTCCACCGGCTGCGACGATCGCGTGGAGGCCGGACCGCACCAGATAGTCGACGTGCGACTGAAACGCGTCAGGATTCAGCGAGAGATCATCGTTGAACGGCGTGACGGGAAATGCCAGGACGCCGCGCAACCGCGCGCGCAGCTCGCTTGGGCTGAGTGACATTCAGTCCTCCGGTCGGGGATTTTATACCGATGGTCTGAGAGCGTCCAGAGAGAAATCTGCTAGAGCGACTCGCGCAGATGCTCGATCTGATGATCGATCTGCTCAAGACCGGCGTAGTCTCCACTGGACAGCTTGTAGCAGCGCTCCAGGTAGAGCGCCGATAGCTCGTGGCCCGACGGCCCCGGCCGCTTCACTGCCTCGATAAAGGCCTCGATCTCATAGCTCGCCGGAAGATGACGACCCAGCCGCCTCATCTCGGCGGAGATCTCCTCGACCTGCCGCGCATCGCTTCCGTCGACGGCGTAGCGCAGCTGGCCGGCTAGCTTGGCCAGCTCGGCCAGGCGCTGCTGATCGCTCATCAAATCATAGAGAACGTCGCTAACCGTTGCCTCGTCCAGCTCGGCCTCGGACGCCGTCTCGACAGGGGTACGACGCACATAGTCGTCGTACAGCTGGGCATACTGCTGGGCGGCCTCGCCGACCATGGCCATCAAGCGCATGACATCCCCCGCGCTCACCGTTCCTGCTGCGATCAGATCGTCCCGTCGCAGATCCGCGAGGTGCTCCAGGTAAGCTCGGCTCTCGACCTTCTCCGGAACGGGCGGCAAGGGTACCGCGTTCATGCTCTTCACGTCGGCAATGGGAAGCTGAGAGGCCAGCATCGGTGGGACGTAGCGACTCAGCTCGAGAGCGATTGGAAGGACTACCAGATACGACGCGAGTGTCGTGCCATCGGACGGATCAGAGAAATACACCAGGGCGTGGCCGGCCGGTCGGTCCCGGCTGCCCCGCTCGAATACCAGGTCCATAGATACATCCCGAGGTCTCACGCATCAATATTGTAGCATGAAGCGGACTGCTACCATCTCGGTCGCGGTTCGGCGGGCCACCATCTAGACCTATCGGCATGTGCCACTTTTCCCAGAGTGTAATGATCGGTACTTGCTTCTCCGTGCTAAGATCAAGCTGCTCCGGGACATTAGATGAATTTGCTGATCCGGTAGCGCGTCGACCAACGGCGAGCGGTGGTAGTGAGATTGTTCAGAGCCCATTGTTCCACTTTTTCCTTCGCTCCCCTGCGCCTGTTTGGGATCGTGAGTGGTAATCAGGGCACGTGGCATAGTCGGCCGAGTCATTCCGGTCGATCAGGTACATGGCCGACTATTCCAAGAGGGATTGACGGTTGAGAGGATTCCACAAGCTATTCGTGCCGGTGGTCGTCGCTCTCGCACTGGCGTGGAGCGGCACAGCATACGCCGACGACACTGTCTCGGTCACTTTGAGCCCGGTCAACAGCTCGGGTGTATCGGGGACGGCGCAGCTGGTCCCCCGGGGAGAGCAGACCGAGGTCATCCTCGTCGAGAATGGTGAGCCCTCCGGTGTGAGTGAGCCAGTCCACATCCACGAAGGGCCGTGCGAAAGTCTGAACCCCAAGCCTCTCTTTCCGCTACACGACGTCGAGAACGGAAAGTCCGACACTGTCCTGAACGTGCCGCTTTCCTCCCTCACCAATGGAAGGTACGTCATCAACGTCCACCAGTCTGCTTCGAACATCGGAACATACGTGGCCTGTGGTCCGATCCCTGGCACCTCTCCGCCATCGGAGATCGCCTGGACCGCCGGCCCGAGTATGCCGAGCAAGCGTAGCTCCCTAAGCGCTGCAATCGCGCGGGACGGGAGCATCTTCGCCGTCGGCGGTAGCGTTGCCGACAGCGAGTACCCGGCTCTGGTCGAACGGTACGATCCGGTGAAGAATGCCTGGACGACCGCCGCCAGCCTCCCGACTGCCCGCTACGACCTGGGGGTTGTCGGCGGCCCCGACGGGAAGATCTATGCCATTGGCGGATGCTGCGGACGCGACGCGCTTCCAACGGTCGAAGCGTTCGATCCAGCGACGAATACCTGGACCGCTCGGGCAAATCTGCCGACCGCGCGGCGGTCGCTAGGCGTCGCCCTGGGCAGCAACGGGAAGATCTACGCCGTCGGTGGGACCACGGACGGGAAGGAATTTCTGACCACTGTCGAAGAATACGATCCCACGTCCAATACCTGGTTAGCCCGGGCCAGCATGCCGACTGCCCGTGGGTCACTTGGCCTTGTCGCGACCCCGGACGGAAAGATCTACGCGATCGGCGGGATGACCAATGGCCAGAAGTACCTCGCGACCGTCGAAATGTACGACATTGCCACGAATACATGGACGACCAGGGCCAGCATGCCCACCCCGCGCGCGGCACTGGGCGTGGCCCTCGAAACCAGCGGGAAGATCCTGGCGATCGGCGGCGCGAATACCGGCCACGAGGAATTAGCGACGGTCGAAGAGTACGATCCTGCGCACGATAGCTGGACACCACGAGCGGCGCTGACGACAGCCCGGAGTAGCTTCGCAACCGCCGTATCTGCCGATGGAGCGGTGTACGTTCTCGGTGGCTGCTGCGACTCCAGCGGCAACTTCCTTTCGACCGTCGAGGTTGGGATGTCAGGCCGGGGTGCCACCTCATCGCCAGCAGCCCGGCCGTCCACGGCGGCACCGCCCACGACTGCTCCGGTGCCAACCCGAGCAGCCCAATCCACGGTTCCAGCACAGGCGGTGGCACCGCTGACACCTTCGTCTGCCGTCGTCACGCCGACCGCTGCCACCGCTGAGACAGGCGCGGGCGTGCACAGTGTGGCGCTTCCCGTGCTCGTGCTGATCCTCGCCGGTGTCCTTATCGGTGCGGCACTGGTTGCAGCGATCGTTGTTCTGACCCGACGCTCAGCTCGGCCAGCAGAACACGTGGGCCAGCCATCCGGGCCGTCCGGGCAGCCGGTCGCCTCGCCCATCGCGCCTGGCTGGCCGGCCGCCCCTCAGACGCCGAATCCCAGTCCGATTCCCGTGTCATCACCGTGGCCCGGTCCCCCGGGGACGCCGCAGCCGGCATCGCGGAATCCATCACCCCCGCCCGCGTCGTGGGCGCCGGCGCCGGTGCCGTCGCCGTGGCCGCCGTCGTATGCTCCGGCGAACCCGGCCGCGCCGACGGTCCTCGGTTGGGGAGTCGGCCCGCAGTCCGCTCTGGACAATCTGCCCGGAGGATACCAGGTCGTCGGGCATCCCAAGAGCGGGGGCATGGCGTCCGTGTACAAGGCTTACCAGCCCTCGCTCGACCGTTATGTCGCGCTGAAGGTTATGTCGCCAACACTCACCAATGATCCGGTCTTTGTTCAGCGCTTCTACGAAGAGGCGCGTCGAACGGCCAGGCTGGAGCACCCAAATATCGTGCCTATCTACGACATCGGCCAGACACCGAACGGAGCCCTGTTCATCGCGATGCGCTACGTCGATGGGCTCAGCCTGCAGGAGCTACTCTCGCGCGAGCACCCCCTGGACACCATCCGCGCCGCGCGCATTATTGCTCAGGTGTCCAGCGCCCTCGACCACGCCCACGGCTGGGGCATCATCCACCGCGACGTCAAGCCGTCCAATATCATGGTCGAGAACGGAGATCGGGTCACGCTGATGGATTTTGGCATCGCCAAGCTGATCGGAGAGAGCCAGCTCACCCGGCAGGGTGCGATCGTTGGGACCCCGAAATATCTCTCGCCTGAGCAGGCGTCAGGTCAGCAAGCCGACCACCGGTCAGATATTTACGCGCTCGGGGTGGTCTTCTACGAGATGCTGGCCGGACGGGCACCGTTCGAGGCAGATACTCCCACGGCACTGCTCTACGCGCACCTGACGCTACCTCCGCCACCACTGACAGAGCTGAATCAACAGGTTGCACCGGCTGTGGCGGCGATCGTGCTCAAGGCTCTCGCCAAGAACCCGGCCGAGCGGTACCAGAGCGCCCGTGAGCTGCGTCAAGCGCTCCGGGGCGCGATTGGGGGACAGCTCGACGACGCTTGAGCCGTGCCGATCTCCGCGTTTGGACCACCAGCGGGCCACCAGACTCTCGACTGCCCGGAGATGAGCACGGGCTCAGCCGCCAGACGACAGGTGCACTCCGGTCACCGCTTCTCTCCTCTCCGCACCACCTGACGCCTCCGCGTGACGCCAACAGCTCCGCGCCCAGACAGCCATGCTATAATGGCCAGGCCTTGAAACGCCCGGAACGCACGGTAGGTCATCGGCCGTCCGATCCAGGGAGCAGACGTGCCGCGCGGGCTCCGCGGGGCACAGGAGCAATGTCGGGGACGACCCGACACCGCGACAAGGGCTGGAGTGCAGGTGTGCAGCGCGTCCTCGTCAGCACGTTGATCAGTGCTGTGCTTGTCGTCGTCGTGGCGTGCGCGAGCGCATCACCGCCGTCGCCGACAGCGACTGCCCGTTCCACTGCGACGGAGATACCCCGCTCGACCGCGGCAGCAATCCCTTCGCCCACGCCAGCACTCCCGACGGTCACGCCGACGAGCGTCACCATCTCCCCGACGCCGAGCGCTGAAATAGGCACCGCAACGCCAACCGTTGTACCAGCGACGGTACCCCGCTCGACGGCACTCTCGACCACCGTGCCGACTCCGACGCCGACACCGGCCAGCAATCTGACGGCAGACCAGATCGCGGCGACCGCGGTCGCGGCGTCGGTCGGCGAGCAATGCGTCGCCGCGCCACCCAAGCCCGTCAAGGGGTTCATCGGTGACCCGGCGCGGGGGAAAATCCTGTTTAGCCAGCGTGGGTGCGCTGCCTGCCACGGAGATCAAGCACAGGGAGACATCGGGCCCAAGCTGGCCGGTACCACTCTGCCGTTTGACGCGGTACTCCATCAGCTCCGCCAGCCCCGAGGGGTGATGCAACGCTACCTGCCCGCCGACCAGAGCGATGCCGACGAGTGCGACGTGTACATCTATGTGAAGAGTCTCAAGCCTTGAACCGAGGAGGTGAATGAGCATAACGATCGGTGCGATAAGCCGAACGCGGCCGGTATGCAGCTCCACTGGTCAGTCAGATTCTGTTCTTCCCCGCGCGCCCAGCATCCAGGCTATCTGTTGCAGGAGGTGATGGCTACTATGCGAAAGCTCGCGATCGTTCTCGGAGGCATCGTGGCGCTTGCCCTGGTCGGGACTGCCTTCGCCGATACGTCAATTCAGCTGAACTCGCTCAACAACTCGGGCATCACCGGTACGGTACAGCTCATCGACAAGGGGAACCAGACCGAAGTGATTATCACCGAGACTGGCGAACCCTCGGGCGCGAGTGAGCCCGCTCATATCCACGCTGGGCAGTGTGGCCCAAGTCTCGGAAAGGTAGTCTATCCACTCCACAACGTGGAGAATGGAACGTCCGACACCCTCATCAATGCGTCGCTCGCGTCCATCTCCAACGGGCAGTTCGCCGTTAACGTGCATCAGTCAGCCGCGAACATCAGTACCTACGTCGCCTGCGGGAACATACCCGCCCTGCAGATGACGGTCACCACGCTGCCCAAGACCGGTGGCGTTCCTCTCGCGGTCGCTCCGCTCGTCGCTGGTGTGCTGATCGGTACCGGCTACGCGCTGCGTCGCCGCGGGGGATCGCTCTAGGGCAAAAAGCGAGATGGTCCGGCCGGATCGGGCAGGTCTGCGTGGTGCTGGCCGATTCCGGCCGGGTCGCAACGTTGCGCGCATCGCTCCAGGCCCTCACGGATAGCTCGCAATCGGGGCGAGGGCGATCTCGCCCCGATCAGTTCGCCGCGAGACATCTCTGACCCGGCGCGGCTCGTTCGAGAGACCCGCCGCTGACGCTCAGAGCGGCACTCCATCGCGGTCCTTCCGAAATCCGTGTTGCCGTCGGCGACCGTCGCGTCCCTCCACAAACCCGCAGACGGCGGTGTGGTATCCTGTCCTGATGCACCATCTGAACTGGAGACGAAAAGACAATGCCCCGTTACGACGCCGACTGGATCGACTCGATGCTTCAGCCGGAGCGCCGTGGCGCTCCGCCGGCCGAGCAGACCCTGACCTACCTCGGCCTGAAGGCAGGCCAGACGGTCGCTGACGTCGGGTGTGGTCCGGGCTTCTTCACCCTACCCGCCGCGAGAATTGTTGGGCCGACCGGTATGGTCTACGCCATCGACATCGAGCCGAAGATGCTCGATCTGGTGCGCACGCGCGCCCTCGCAGCAAACCTGGAGCACGTCGAGGCACGCCGGGGCGAACGCGACCGCATCCCTCTCGGCGATGCCACAGCCAATCTGACCATCTGCGCACTGCTCCTCCACGACGTTGACGATCGCGCGGCTCTCATCCGCGAGCTAATACGCATCACCGCGCGCAACGGGCGCATCGCGGTCGTCGAATGGATCCCGGACGTCCACGATCCGAAACCGAACCGCCTGCAACCTCAGGAGACAGCGAGCCTTTTTGCGCAGGCAGGCTATCCCGTGCTGGAGGTGAGCCCGCTGGGAACACGACAATATCTACTGGTCGCGGGCTAAGCGGAGCAGTCAGCGCTGGCCAGCCCTTCCCGCGGCTTGCGACGATTGCCGTTCGCGCAGTTGCTCAACGTGCTGCCTTAATCGCGTCGCACAGCAGATCGGTGCCCTGGCGAATCTCGTCCAGGCTCGCCCAGCTAAACGCCAGTCGAATGTGATCGAATCCGGTGTCGCCGCCGGGGAAGAAATATGGCCCTGGAACATAGGAGATGCGACGTTCGGCAGCCAGGCTCAGCAGCTTTTGAGGATTCGTTCCCTCGGGCAGACGAATCCAGATAAAGAATCCACCGTCCGGGTTGCTGATCTCGGCGCTGTCTCCCAGCCCGGCCCGGAGCCGTTCGAGCATCGTGTCGCGCTTCTGACGATAGATGGCCCGCAGCTCCTCGACGTGCTCGTGCATGTGCTTTCGCAGATAGTAGGTGGCCACGCGGCTGACGTAGGGGTTCGTTCCACCATCCGTCTTGAACTGCGCGAGCTTTGGAATCAGCGCCGTCGGCGCGAGAATCCACCCTAGACGGACGCCAGCCGCCAGGATCTTCGAGAGCGTGCCAGTCCGGAGCACTCTGCCATTCTCGTCCAGACCAAACAGCGATTTCACCGGTTCACCGCTGTAGCGAAGCTCTCCGTAGGCATCGTCCTCCAGGATCATCGTGTCATACTTTTCGGCCAGACTCAGCAGCTCCATTCGCCGTCGCAGCGACTGTGTCATACCCGCCGGGTTCTGAAAGTTCACGATGGTGTAGATCAGCTTCGCGCGGCGCCCTCGACGTGCGAGCTCCTTGAGCGTCGCCTCGAGCTCCTCGGTTCGAATTCCCTCCTGATCCATCGACACCCCGACGAGCTCCGGTCCATAACGGCGGAAAGTATTCAAGGTTCCGGAAAATGTTGGGGCCTCGGTGATGACGACATCGCCGACGTCGACGAGAAGATCACAGGCCAACGCCAGCGCGTGTGATGAGCCGTTGGTGATCAGGACGTTGTCGACCGCGATCTCGAAGCCTTCGTAGTACTTCGTCTTCTCGCACACCAGCTCGCGCAGTCCCTGGTAGCCAAGCTGATGCCCGTAGATCAGGGCCTGAGCCCCTTCCTTCTGCATGACTTCCTCGGTTGCCTCCACCAGCTCCTGGTAGGGGAAAGATCCAGGATCAGGAAAGCCTCCACCGAACATGTAGAGCGGCGCCGGGGCATTTGCTCCGCTAGCGCTTCTTGGCAGACGCGGAGACGGAATTTCGAGCTTCGCGCGACGGGACAGCAAGGAATCGTAGCTGGTGGTCGTGACGACGTCCATGAATCTCCTCGCTCACAGGTGTCTGCGCGCCATTATAGCATCACGGCGTCCAGGCGCCGTGGTGCCCACACACGAACGTGCTGTCGCCGGGCGAAGTGCAGGAGCGGCGGTACGTCCGGGAGAACGATCCCCTGCGCCCGCGTCATCGTGTTGACGGCGAAACGAGCTACCGCCCGATGTAGAGTCCATGGTGGGTGGTCGATCTCTGCACGGTGGAGCCGCCCACGCGTGTCGACGCTATACAGACAGTACCGCTCGGTCAGCCAGTGCTCGAGAGTACCAGATGAAGCACGGAAGGCTTCACCCTCCGGCTCGTATTCGACGGTCAGATCGGCCTCCGGCGCGCCCCGATGGTTCCGGTGGCTGGAGTAGTGGACCGTCTGACCCACCGTGCGCACGGTCATATGTGCCTGGAAGTAGGGGAGATGGTACCAGCGGCGCGCGAGCGCGACGGCAATCCGATTGCCCGCGTCCAGGCTGAAAAACCAGACGCCCGGACGGTCGCCGAGCGTCACATAGGTTCGAACGTTCAGCTCGGGAAATTCCGAGATCCACGGCCAGGCGAACGAGCGGCGGAGCCGGATGCCTGACATGCGAAATGGCACGATCCCCAGCCACGCGTGCCCTCCAAACGTGTCAATCGAAAGCGACGCGGGGACGAGCGCGCGCAATACGTCGACGGCGACTGGCCAGTGCGCGAAGAGCAGGTCGTGCCAGATCTGCCGCATGGTATAGGAGCTGGCTGGTGCCGGCCACGGGCGATGGTCGACCACGGCCTACACTGCCGTGTCGGAGTGGGCACTCTGAACGTCGCGACAGGCCGGGCACGGCACGTGCGCGCTATCGAGCAACCGGGTGAACGTCACGACGCAAACATGAAGCAGTGCGTACGCCATCGCATCTCCACGCGGCCCGGGTGCGAGATGATCGGCGGCTTGATACGAGATCCAGCCATCAGTCGCATTATAGCAGCGCTCCGTCCTTCAACCAATCAAAACTACTTTCCGGGCGTGGACAAACCGCCACATGCCTTGTATACTTAAGCGCGAGGGCCGATTTCTCTGCCGACCGTGAAGTGACTGGAGCCTCCAGCCTCTCCCCGAGCGCGCTGACAAACCGCCCCGATTTATCACGATGGAGTTAGCGCGCATATGGCTGACAAGACTTTGACCTGCCGCGATTGTGGAGCCTCCTTTGTCTTCACCGAAAGCGAGCAGGACTTCTACGCTCAGAAGGGCTTCACGAACGAGCCATCTCGCTGTCCGGAGTGCCGCGCGGCCCGCAAGGCCGCACGCGGCGACGGCTACGGTCGATCCAGCTCGGGTGGACAGCGAGAGATGTTCCCGGCAACCTGCTCGCGGTGCGGGAAGCAGACCCAGGTCCCCTTCCAGCCCACGACTGGCAAGCCAGTCTACTGCTCCGATTGCTTCCAGATCGAGCGGGGTGGCTCGTCTCGTGGGGGCGGATACCGCTCGCGTCGCTAGGACAGGACCAGGGGCGTAGCCGCGGTCTGGCCGGTGGGCAAGTGACCCGCCGCGCCCGTTGCTATATCCGAGCATCTCTCCGGCGAAGATACCAGGCCACACGCCTGAAACGCGCGCCGTGGGACTCTTCCGCGCCCGATCTGCATCCAGCGACAGGGCCGAGGATCACGATTGACCCACGGCCGTGTCGCCGGTTATACTCCGCTGCGGGATTCTCCAGAACACAAACGAGGAAAGCCATGCAGCGCAGTCAGTCAGACGTCCCGCGACATGTCGAGCTGTTTGCCATTGGTACCGAGCTGGTCATGGGGCGCATCTACGACACGAACTCGTTCTGGATCGCCGAACAGCTGGCCAAGCTCGGCACCTGGCCTCGGCGAATCCTCTGCCTGCCCGACGACGACGACGAGGTCGTGCGCGCCTTCGACGACTCATTGAGACGCGGGACCGACATCGTGATTACCACGGGCGGTCTTGGCCCGACGCCCGACGACCGCACGCTCGACTGCGTCTGCCGCATCCTCGGGATCGAGCAGGAGATCCATCGCCCCACCGTCCAGAGCTTCGTCCAGCGTCGTAACCTCCCGGACGAGACCCATCTTCCCCCGGCCCTGCTCAAGATGGCGACCGTCCCGGTAGGCGCAACCGTGTACCAGAATCCGGCCGGCTGGGCGCCACTGATCGAGCTGCCTGCCCGCTCGACGACGTTCTACATGATGCCCGGTCCTCCCAAGGAGATGCAGGCGCTCTGGAATACTCATCTGAACGATATTCTCAAGCGAGTCTTCCGCTCCGTGACCGCGGCCCGTCGTGTCTGGGTCTCGATGTTCGAGTCCGAGGTCTCGCCGCACATCCAGCAGGTCATGAAGACCTATCCCCAGACCTACATCAAGGCCTACGTTGCGCTCCGTACTGATACGGCCCTGCCAGTCGACCTCGTCGCCCACGGTCCGGATGAGCAATCGGCCGAGGCGACGTTAGACGCGGCCATCCGGCTCCTGGGCGATCTGGTGCGCTCGAAGGGAAAGCACCTCTGGCTCGACGAGGCCACCGCCTGACCTGCGCCTGGCGCACGCCGGGACGGACCAGGGTGAGCCAGATGCCGTGTGTCTCGTCGCCTGACCGGCTTCGAGGTCCGGCTCGATCAGAGCGACGCGATCGCTAGGGACTCCGGCGCCGCGCCTTCCCCGCGGCCGGCCAGAGCCAGCGCGCCACGAACAGCGTCGCCGCCAGCGCCCCCAGCCCGCCGAGGAAGAGCGGCCCCGAGGCACTCGTCGTCTCGGCGATCGCCCCCGCGGCCGTATTGCCAATCGGAGTAGTGCCGACGAACACCGTCGTGTAGATACTCATCACGCGCCCGCGGAGATGATGGGGGACTGACGTCTGAATGTACGTGTTGGCCAGGGCGCTTACCGTCACGAGGGCGGCTCCGATGAGGACAAGCAATCCCAGGGCAAGCGGAAATGACGCGACCGGCGCAAGCCCCATCTCTAGGAGAGAGAACGTGATGGCCGCGCCGACGATCATCCGTGGGTGCGGCTCCCGCCCGAGGTACGCCAGCCCCAGCGACGCGAGCAGTGAGCCCAGACCCATCGCCGCCAGTAGCCATCCCAGTCCTGTCGCTCCCACGCCGAGAACGTTTCGCGCGAGGATCGGCAGGACGACATTGAAGTTCGAGCCGAACGTACCGACCGCTCCCACCAGGATCACTACCGCAAACACGGTCGGATGTCGGCGGACGTATCGAAACCCTTCGCGCAGGTCCGCGAGGATGGCCTTGAACGAGGCCTCGATCTGCGCCGGGTGCACGGCCGGTCGAATCTGAAGCAAGCCAAAGATCACCGGTATGAAGCTGAGTCCGTTCAGAAAGAAGCAGCCAGCAATCCCGATACTACCGATCAGGAGGCCGGCGAGTGCCGGGCCGATCAGGCGCGCGGCGTTGAACAGCGAGGAGTTGAGCGCGATCGCGTTGATCAGATCGCGCGGACCGACAAGCTCGACGACAAACGCCTGACGGGTAGGCATGTCGATACTGCTGGCGATGCCGAGGAGGAGAGCCAGGATCAGGACATCCAGGTAGGTCACAAGCCGGGTCAGCGTCAGAACCGCGAGAATGAACGCAAGGACCATCTCGCCGACCTGCGTCGCGACGAGCACCTCGCGCTTCGGCACCCGGTCGGCGATCGTTCCTCCGAAGGTCGACAGCAGCAGAACGGGCAGGAACTGTAGCGCTCCGACAAGGCCAAGTGCAAGCGCCGAGCCGGTCAACGTCAGGACAAGCCAGCTCTGGGCGAGGCTTTGCATCCACGTGCCAATCAGCGAGATGAACTGGCCCGAGTAGAAGATCCGAAAGTCGCGGTGGCGCAGCGCACGAAAGCCGTGCAAAACCCTCGGGGTAGGAGGAGGGCTGAACTCGATTACGCTCGCCGGGCCACGTCCGGCGACCTCTTCGCTCGCCAGGAGCGAATCACCGGTGCTCAGCGCCCGCGTGGCCAAACCGCGGCCGATCCGCGGCAAGCGGGCACGATGGCCGAATCGTTCCGAGCGCTGCACCGCTCAGGAGAGTGCCCGCCGTTGGAACTTTTCGACCTCCTCCCGCGGAATCCGCCACTGTCGGCCAAGCTGAAAGCCGACAAGATCGCCAGACTGCAGCCGCCGATAGACCGCGGCGACGCTAATCTGTAGAACCTCGGCCACCTCATCCGGGGTCAGGTAGTCAGCATACTGCTCCAGCAGGCCTCGAATCGTTTCATTCACCACCGGCACACCTCGGATTCTGAGCAGAGCCTCTGTGGTTCGGGAATGATGCTACCGCCCAGCGCCGCGCGACGCCGGGCACGCTGATCCAGGCGCCGTGTGCTGCGCTGCACCGCCCTTCGCGAGCGCACCAGATCTCACTCGACCAGTCGCAAGAACAGAGCCAGTTCCCAGGTCGCGGGCCAGGCGACGGGGCTCTGAGCGTGCCGAGGCGTGGCTCGAGCGCAGAGGAGGATTGCGGCCCGCGGGCGGATGAGGCCTGCTACGTCAGAAGACCGGGAAGCGGAGACCCCGGACCTGGCAGAATAGGGTGGTCGTTGCTGACGAAGGATCTTGACCGATGATCCCTCGTCAGCAACGCGTGAGCGCGTTCCTAGCCCTTGACGCTCCCGATCGTCAGTCCCTCGACCATGTAGCGCTGGGCCAGACCGTAGATGATGATGACCGGGATCGCCATGAGTAGCGAGGCGATCATCATCTGCCCGACCGGGTAGATATCGCCGACGATCATCTGGAACAATCCGATGGCGAGCGTGAAGCTCGAACTGCTGCGAATCAGGATGTAGGCCAGGAAGAACTCGTTCCAGGCGCCGGTCAGGGCAAATAGCGTGACCGCGAAGAGGGCTGGCTTCGAAAGCGGCAGGATCAAACGGGTGAACGTCTGGAAACGGTTGGCGCCGTCGATGCGCGCCGCGTCTTCGAGCTCCTCCGGAATGGACCGGTAGTAGCCCATCAGCAACCACGTCGCGAAGGGCAGCAAACCGCTCGGATAGGCGACCTCGAGGGCCTGGAGAGAGTTGATCAGATGAAGCCAGACCATGATCTGATAGATCGGGATGAGCATGACGACCGAGGGCATCATGTACGTGACCAGCATCAAGCTGGACATGACGCCCTTACCGCGCCAGCGCAGACGCGACAGAGCGTAGGCGCCTGCAGCGGAGCCGAGGACGCCGATCGCCGTCGCGATGACCGCTACCTGTACGGTGTTCCGGTACCAGGTGGAGAAGTCAGTCTGGTTCAGCAGGGCCTGCGCCTGCGTCAATGACCACGGTTGCGGCCAGAAGATCGAGTAGAGCTTCGAGATCTGATCGTCGGTCTTGAACGCGGTCACGATGACCCAGTAGAACGGAGCCAGCTCGAAGAGCACGAGCACGACCAGGGCGACCGTGGACAGCGTTCCGAGAATGATCTTTCCCGCCTGCGCCCCGATCACCGGTTCATCCTCGGATCGATCGATCAGCCTCCGGATCCCAGTCGCAAGCAGCCCAACCAGCGCCTCACCGGCGTCGAAGATAAGGCTAAACAGGCGACCGATCGGGCGAACGGCCGGCGCGACCATGCGAATTTGAACTGCGACCGAATCGCCTTCCGCCGCTCGTGTCCCCGCCAGCATGTACGCTGCCAGGACCCAGATGACGAAACCGAACACGGGCAGGAGAATTAGCGAGATGGCAGCGCCCGACCCAAAGTTGAACGCGTTGAACGCCCGCTCGTACGTGAGAATTCCAATCACGCGGGTCGCGTTCAGCGGACCACCCGTGGTCAGAATGTAGATCGTCCCGAAGTTGTTCATCGTCCAGACGGTGGACAGCATCGAGGCAACGATCTGGGTGTACGCGATTCCTGGCAGGGTGATGTAGCGGAAACGCTGCCAGGCATTTGCGCCGTCGACCGCGGCTGCCGAGTACAGCTCGGGATCGATCGACTTGAGGCCGGCTAGCTGCGTGATCGTGAAGAACGGAACACCTGCCCAAACGTTGACGACGATAACGGCCCAGAGCGCACTCTTCGGGTCGCCGAGCCAGGCCACGCCGTTCTGGGTCAGGTGCAGGGCAAGCAAGATATTGTTGATCGCGCCGAAGATTGGATCGTAGAGCGCACGCCAGATCAGCGCCTGGACGACGCTGGGCACGATCCAGGGAAGCAGGATTGCCGCGCTCAGCAGCGACCGCCGTTTCCTCGTATTATGAATGAGCAAAGCCGCGATGATACCGAGAATCGGCTTGAATACCTCGGCCCAGAACGTAAACTGCACCGTGATCCACAGCGACGACAGGAAATCGCCGTCGTGGAGCAGGTCAATGTAGTTCTGAAACCCGACCCACGGTCCGATGTTGACCGTCGACCCGACGGTATTCGTAAAGCTGAGATACACCCCCTGGACGAACGGCCAGCCGACGAGCGCGAAAAGGAGAATGAGCGTGGGGGCAAAGAACAGCCAGGCCACTCGCCAATCTGGCCCGAGCACCTGCTCGGTACGCTTCCAGAAGTTCGGACGCGGTTGCGCGGCGAGCAGTACGCTGGTCGCGTAATTTTTAGTAGCCAAGGTGATGTCTCTCCTTGCTGCAATCCCCTACCGGTCTCCCATCCGGGTCACTCCTCTCCATCGAACGATGGAGAGGAGTGGGGATTCACGCCGTCTGTTACTTGCCTTTGTACTGATCGTAGAGATCCTGGATCGCTTTGTGAGCTTGCGCTACCGCATCCTTGACGGGCGTGCCGGTCAGAATCTTCGCCATGCAGTTGGTCTCGATCACGGCGTTCGAGATCGCGTTGATCCAGAGGCGAGGACCAGGTCCTGGCTGCCAGGGGAAGTTCTGCTCGCCGTAGGCCACCTTCTCGAAGATCTTGTCCACGTTATTGACGCTGCTCGTCACCTCCGGCTCGTCCCAGCCCCACTTGTACGCCGGGCAGGCGTAGCCTGAGCTTGTCGACCAGATCTGCTTCTGGATATTCTTCGAGAGCAGGTGCTCGATCACTGCCTTCGCCGCGTCCGGATTCTTGGCGCCCGCGAAGACATTGAACGTCGCGCCGCCCGCGCTGTTGAGCTGCTGCTTCTTTCCGACTGCACCAATTGGCTGCGGCACGAGATAGATATCTTTGCCGATGTCGGGAACCTGCTTGATCGCCTGTGCGAACAGCGTCCCAGCGTTGCTGGTAAAGCCGATCGTGCCCGCGATCAGCGCCTCGTTGTTCGACGTATCGGTCCAGGAATCGAGACCTGGCGGCCGCATCTTCGCGTACTTGTCACCGGAGTAGATGCTCTTCAGCCACTCGTAACCGGCGACGGTGTCGTCAGAGTTGTAGACGACTTTGGTGCCGGTTTCATCGGTGAAGCGAGCGCCGGCCTCGAACGTCGGGTTATGTACGTTGGTCGTGCCATCGCCCGATTTGTTGACGGTGAGCCCCCAGCCCCAACGCTTCTTCGTCGGGTCGGTCACCTGCATGCAGGCGTCGGCCCATTCCTGGAACGTGTGATTCGCGAAGATGTCGAAGTTGATCGCGTCGAACCAGCTCTTGCGCGCCCAGTAGCCGCCAACCCGCGTGAAGAATGGCACGCCGTACCATTTGCCGTCGATGACGTTCGCGAGCTCCAGGCCCTTGATCGGGTCGCCAAACTGGCCCTTGGCCCACGCCACGACGTCGTCGACCGGCGCCACGTTGTTGTTGTTGTGGAGAATGAACGCGTCCTTCGTCCCGAACATCATATCGGGCTGAGTGTTCGACGCCACGGCCGCGGCCATCTTCTGATAGAAGTCGCCGCCACCGACAAACGCCTCCATGTACGAGAGGTCGAGCTTCCAGTTATTGTCGGCGGCAAAGGTCTTGACCTCCTTATTCAGGAAGTCATTGTGGATCGGGTTATAGTCCTTCTCCTGGAGGATCGAGAGCTGTCCGTTGATCTTGACTGACTTCGGATCGATTGCTGCCACGGCGCCCGCGTTCGACGCCACCGTCGGAGTAGCACCTGCAGCCGCGGCGGTCGTCGGAGTCGCGCCAGCCGCGGTTGTCGGCTGAGGCGCACTAGTTGCCGTTGGCTGAGCCGCGGCGCTCGTCGGCGCGGGTGTTGGCTGGGCTGGCGCGGCAGTCGGGGCGGACGTCCCAGACGTCGATCCACCTCCGCAGGCCTGCAGCAGCGGCAACGCGCTCACGCCGGCCACGAGCGCTCCGACCCGGAGCATCCGGCGGCGTGACATCTTCTGGGCTCGATAATTCCCTAACATCCTTCTCCTCAATTGATAGACTACCGAGCGAACAAAACGCCCAACGTTAGCCTGTGCTCCAGGCGAACGATATGACGACCAATCGCGGTTTGCTAGGTGCTCACCACCTCCTCGTCAACGTCCGCGCTGCCTATCGGTGGCACGACACAGTCTCGGCTCTCACGCGATCCACCGGAACCGTCGACAGCGTGACCCAGCCGCAACCTACAACAGTCCTGCGAATCGACCGAGACAGCGTCTTTCAGAATTCTGCAGCGGGCTGTCGTGTATCCAATCCTTGGTGTCGCCATTGTACCGATGGATACAGAGCGTGTCAATTAGTGATACCAGGCTGTCTTCGGCTCTCTCTACTGCCTGCTCTAGCCATCAGGTATTTGTCCCCGTCTCCCTCCGTGATATCATCCACGACGTGAACACCCTGCACCTCGCCGACCGTCGGTCTCGCTACCAGTCGCGGCGCCGCCTGCTCGCGCGGGCCTTCGCGCTACCGGTCCTCCTGGCCACTGGCTGCCGCGCAGCAGCCCCTCGTTCGCCAGGTCTGCCACTTACCCTGACGATGCTCGCCCAACAGCATCCGGTCGGTGCGGTTCAAGGCCTGCTCACTCAGCAGTCCACGGCTTCAGCGCACGAGGTCGACGTGACGCTTGCCGTCGAATCTTTCGCTCCGGAGGATCTCCGCTCGAAAATCGACCAGAGCATCGCGTCTGGCAGAATGCCGGACCTCGTCATCGTCGGCGACGCCGACGTGGCCCCACTCGCCGCTCGGGGCACCCTCCTGGACGTCCGTGATGACCTGGATCGGATCGCCGGCCTGAACGGCGACCTCTTCCCTCCCGTGCGGACAGTCGCGATGTCCGGCCCGTTCGTCGACCGACCCACGCACCAGCCTGCCCCGGTTTGGGCGATTCCTCACGTCTCGATCGGCGGAGCCTGGCTCATCCGCAAGGATCTGCTGAGTCGGCGCAGCTTGCCGCTCCCGAAGACGTTCGATGATGTGCGGAGGACGGCGGAGACACTAACCAGCCAGGATGCTGGCACCTACGGGTGGGGAGCATCACTCCGCGTCACCGATGCTCTGGACGATCTCGCGCACCTTGCCCTCCTCGCCCACGGCGCGTCGCTCTTCGATCCGCTCGGGCTCCGGATCGAGCTCGATCCCGGCGCCGCCGCGGCCGGCCTCCAGGCGGTCGCCAATCTGTACCGACGGACTGACGGCTCGCCGCTGGCGCCGATGGATGCGCTTGATCATTCCGAGCAGATCACGACCGCGTTCATCGCGGGCAACGTCGCGCAGACGATCGATTTCGGCGGCCTCTACGCACGCGCCATTACCGAGCAGCCATCGCTGCGCGAGTCGATTGTCGCCCTGCCTCCGCCGGTCGGTCCGAAGGGCTGGTTTACCAGCCTGCCTTCCACCTATCTGGCGATCTCGCGGCGAGGAAGAGCGCCAGACCAGGCGCGAGCTCTCGTCGCACGCCTTCTACGCCCGGATCGCTTCGACGCGCTCGTCCGCGCGGGCCGCGGGTCGGTCATTCCACCCTATGCCTATCTGACCAAAGGTCCATTCTGGGATGAAGATCCGAATTACTCGACATTCTTCTCGAACGCGCGGGGCGATCCTGCCCGCGGCTTTACCTTCGCGCCGATTGGCTACCCAGCACCTCCGACGCTGCCAGCCGCGGTGGTCCAGGCATCCCACGCTCTGGCGAGCTCACTCCGCGCGGTCGCCCTCGGGGAAACACCGGCGAGCGCAGCCGTGGCCGCCCTTGAGCAAGCTCTCGAGCAGCGCGTCCGAGATGCGCTTGCGCTGCAGCCCACTCCAACCGCCACGCCGCCGCCCTTCTGGGTCGGGCTGCTTGGTCCGACGCCAACACCACGCTGATACTCGAGGCACCGTGGAGGTGCAGCAGCCTGATCGCCGATGGAGCCCATCTCTGACCGAGGAGGATCCACATGCCGACGTTTCCAATTGTCGATGCGCACGTCCATCTCTGGGATCCGGGCCACTTCCGGATGTCCTGGCTGGATGATAATCCGCTCCTGAACCAGCGCTATGCCCTTCCCGAGTACCGCCAGCACACCGAGGGCGTCGACGTCGAAGCACTGGTCTATGTGCAGGTCGAGGTCGAGCCGGCCTACGGACTGCTGGAGGCACAGTGGGTCGCGGAGCTGGCTAGGGAAGAAGATCGCCTGCGGGCCATCGTCGCGTGGGCGCCGCTCGAGTTTGGCGACCAGGTGCGAGCGTATCTGAGTGCCTTGACCGCGATCAGTCCCCGCATCAAAGGAGTCCGACGCGTGACGCAGGGCGAGCTGGACGTGCGATTCGTCACTCAGCCACGTTTCGTTCGCGCGGCTCAGATTCTTCCGGAGTTCGGCCTGTCCTGCGATCTGTGCATCTATCACCCGCAGCTCGCCAGTGCAATCGAGCTGGTTCGGCAGTGTCCGAGCACCAGCTTCATCCTGGATCACATCGGCAAGCCCGACATCCGAAACCACGTGCTGGAACCCTGGCGGAGCCAGATGCGCGAGCTCGCCGCGCTTCCAAACGTGATCTGCAAGGTCAGCGGAATGGTGACCGAGGCCGACCACCAGCGCTGGACGGCCGAGGACCTGCGGCCTTACCTGGAGCACGTTCTCGAGGTCTTTGGCGAAGACCGCGTTGTCTTCGGCGGTGACTGGCCGGTTGTGCTCCAGGCGTCACCCTACAAGCGCTGGGTCGAGACACTCGAGCGGCTCACCTCCGGACTGTCCGAGCCGGCACAGCGCAAGCTCTGGGCAGAGAACGCGCGGCGCTTCTATCGGCTGTAACGCCGAATCCGGATGGCCGCCCACCGCCAACTCGTGAGTCCTCGTCCGGAATTGGTATAATACGGTTTTCGGGTAGAGAGTGATTCTTTTAGAGGGCAGGTTGGCAAAGCCAACCTGCCCTCTAAACATCACCATCCTACCTAAATGCATATAACACGGGTTCGATTTGCTTTCGGCGGCCCTGGGCCTGACAGCGCTATGCGGTCCAGCTTCCCAGCACCCACCAATCGGCCGCCACGATCGTGGTTTTTATCGGGTCAAGCGGAAATTGATGGAAGGGTAGCAATTGAGGACAGTGGCCCTGCGGGCCACTGTCCTCAATTGCTACGCCCCCCATGATTCCGTTGACGGAGCGTTCTGCGGGCGTAGTAGTCAGCAGCGCGGCGGCGCGCACGCCGGTGATCGCACCGTAGCCGACGCCGAGCATCGCGCCGAACACGAACGCTGCCAACGGCCAGGTCAGCGCATTCGCAAGCGCTCCCCCGTCGAGCGCGAGCGGATCCAGGACCAGCACGAGCCCACCCATCCACGAGACCAGCGCCCACGAGCCCGGATCCAACTGCCAACGCCCGAGGATCCAACACTGCACCAGACCGACGACGAGCCCGACGATCAGCCCGAGGGCCGGCGTCGAGAGCACGAATCCACAGACGCCCCAGCTCAGGCCAGTCGCCGGCACCCACCACAGCCCATCGGTCCAATGGAGAATTGGCCTCAGGACGAGCCACTGGCTCAGTCCGACCACCAGCCCAAAGCCCAGCGGCGCAACGCGCGCGTCGATCGCGCCTTCGAGCAGCCAGCCGACGAGGGCGCCCGCTCCCCATCCCGTCCCCGTGGCCAGAACCCGGCCAAACCACCCGGCCAGCCACCTGAGGTACGAGCGCGGGAGGATTCGTGGCGTCATCACCGTCGGTATCTCGTCCATTCAGCGCCCAGCCGCGACCACCGGCTTACAGGCCGCTCGGTAGACAATTGCGACTCCGTGCCACTCGCGGTCCTGGCCGTAGATTTCTCGACAATCGGAGTACTCAATGATCAAGACCCTTGGAGATTGCCAGGTCACCGTCACCGAGGACCGCGTACCGTGGTAACCGAAGACACCTCGGTTTGTCTGAAAGAGAAACGACGGACGCGCCGCACGGTCGATGAGGGCAACGTCACCACTAGAGCGCTGGGCGAAATGTTTGAACTGGGTGTATCTTTGGTGGATGAAAGCCTATTCTCAGGATCTTTGCCTCCACACCCTCCAGGCGGTCGACGCCGGCCAGACCAAGGCAACCGTGGCCCAGCCGTTCGCCGTCAGCTTGGCGACGGTCACGCGCTATGTTGCCCGGCGTGCCGCCACGGGCCACGTTCGGCCCCGGACCTCGCCGGGGCGGCCACCGCGCATCCCCCGGAGCGCGTACACAGCGGTTCGGGCCCAGGTCGAGCGCAGGCCGGACGCGGCCAACGCCGAGCACGCCGCCGCCTGGGAGGAGACACACGGCGTCCGCGTGAGCCCGTGGGGGTGCCCCTTGGGCCGGGGCGGATTATCCGCCGCCTGAAGCTGACGCGCAAAAAAAGACACTCCGGGCAGCCGAGCAGGACGCGGCCCTGCGCGCCACCTTCGCCCTCGACCTCGCCCGCACCGTCGACCCCAGCGACCTCGTCTTCGTCGACGAGGCCGGCACGACCTGTGCCCTGACCCGCCTCTCCGCCCGCGCTCCGCGCGGCGAGCGGGCGATCGGCTCCGTCCCGCGCAACCACGAGACGCCCACGACCCTGATCGGCGCGCTCGCGTCGGACGGGCTCCCGGCGGCGCTGACGCTCCCGGGTGCCGTCGACAAGCCGGCCTTCCGCGCCTTCGTCGAGAAGGTGCTCGTGCCGACCCTGCGCCCCGGCCAGGTGGTGGTCGTCGACAACCTCAGCGTCCACCACGACCCGGTGATCGAGGCGCTCATCGATGCGCGCGACTGCCTCGTCGTCTTCCTCCCGGCCTCCTCGCCCGATCTCAACCCGATCGAGCAGGCGTTCGCCAAGATCAAGGCGTACCTGCGCACGGTCGGTGCGCGGTCTCAAGAGGCACTCGACCAGGCTATCGCCGAGGCCATCGCCTTGGTCACGCCGGAGGACATCCGTGGT
>CADDYW010000074.1 GCA_902810745.1 Chloroflexota bacterium
CTCGGGTTCAGCCCACCAGAAGCTCATCGCTACGGGGCTCGAGTACCAGCCGCCGTACCATGGCGATCAGCGCGTTGACGTCGAACGGTTTCTGCAGGTAGTCGTCTGCCCCCACTTCTCGTGCGAACTCGGCTGCGCTGCTCGCCGCGGTCATGGCAATCATTCGGACGGTATCGCCGTGGGCGGCACGCAGCTGGGCCGCGACGGCGACGCCGTCGAGAATTGGGAGCTCCCGATCGAGCAGAATCAGGGAGGGAGACTCACGCTCCACATACTCGAGCGCGGCCTGTCCATCTGCCACGGTCGCGACGGCGATCCCCTCCGTTTCCAGCACAAATTGAATCAGCTCCCGCAAGTCCGGGTCATCCTCGACCACGAGGATAGGCTTAGCCCATCCAGGCGGCTGCTCCGCTCCCATACGTTCCCCACCCGAGCACTGAAGCCTTTCAGGATCGACGACGGGCGCTCCCCGCCGCCTCCGGTTCTGGAAACACGGGATCTCCGGGTTGGTTGCCGCCGATTTTTCCTCGCGGGGATGCGTGGTTGCTACCCTCGCCGGAGCAGTGTACCGGTTTAGCAGCGCTCAACGCCGCCAGATGCCGCCTGCGCTCGGACGAGTGCTTTTACGATTCTGTAATGTACTCTCCAGTGCCCTATCAGTTATTGTCGAGAGTGAGCAAAGGGGCAAGAGGAGATGCATGGGACCGAGCGAATCCTCGTCGTGGAGGATGATCCGCAGGTCGCTGAGATCATCTGCTGGAACCTGCGGGCCGCGGGATACCCGGTCACGGTTGTCGCCGATGGTCTCGCGGCGATCCAGGCGTTCGACCGCGAGCATCCCGCTCTCGTCACGGTCGATCTGATGCTCCCAAGCGTATCTGGATTTCGCCTGGTCGCGCTCTTCAAGCGTGAGCGCCCGGAGGTTCCCGTCCTCGTGGTGAGCGCCCTGACATTCGAAGAGGCGGACGATGCCGCGCGCGCCGGGGCCGACGATTTTGTCACCAAGCCCTTCGATCCCCGAACCCTGGTCGAGAAGATCGACTACCACCTCCACCGAGCGCCGCCGCCCGCGGACGTCGGAGCCGGCGCGCCGGGCGAGGCCGAGACGCGGGAAGCCACGCGAGAACGACGGCGACATCTGGCAGTGGCGTAAGGCCGGGATCCTCGCTTCAGGGGGAGGCAAAGTAGCCCCGGAGAGCGGACGATCGCGGAAACGCCTCCTGGCTGGCTACCGTTCGGATCGTTCCGGTAACCGGTTTACCGGCCCCCCTTGGTTAGCGGCGCGTGGATTGCCCGGTCACGCTTTCCCGGCAATGCGATCGACGACGTCGTTGACGAACTGCACCGTCTCGGGAAGTGTTGCTTCGGGATCGACCTGGACGTGCGCGTCCGATCGACTATGATAGTCTGAACTGTGCTGGCAAGCGCAGTCTCGTCAGACCAGATTTTCCTGGCGAGCAGCAGATCTGGAGGCGAAGGTGCTGGCAACGGTCAGTCCCTACCCGGTAAGCCTTTCGGTCGACTATCCCGATCGCGCGTTGAACCGGCTCACGACGTTCTTCCGTATTTTCACGGTGATCCCGATCGCGATCATCCTTGGATTGCTCACCTCTGGTACCTTCGCACGTCAGGAACCCGGCGGAGTCTCGTTCCAGTACGGTGGGATCGGACTTGTCTTTCTCCCAACGGTGCTGATGCTGCTCTTTCGCCAGAAGTATCCCCGCTGGTGGTTCGACTGGAACGTTGCTCTGACCAGCTTCAGCTATCGGGTCTCGTCGTATCTGCTCCTTCTGCGGGACGAGTATCCGTCGACCGACGAAGAGCAGGCCGTTCACCTCATCATCCCGTACCCGGACGCGCGCCAGGAGCTGAGTCGCTGGCTCCCGCTGGTCAAGTGGCTCCTGGCAATTCCCCACTACATCGTGCTCTTCTTCCTGGGTATCGCCGCCCTCGTCTGCGTCGTGATTGCCTGGTTCGCCATTGTCGTGACCGGTCGGTATCCGCGGTCTTTGTTCGATTTCGTGGTGGGCGTGCTGCGCTGGTCCGTGCGGGTCACCGGCTACGCCTTTCTGCTCGTGACCGATCGCTATCCACCGTTTCGCCTGAGCGAGTGAGCCTACGCGCGACCGTGCGCCGTTCTGCGTCCGCACGGTGGACCGATCGGGAAGGATTACTCACCCGTCTCCCACGCGCTGACGCAGGATGCCCTTGACGATGAACAGCACGCCGAACGAGGTCGCCAGCAGAATCGCGGCGAGGGTCAGGGCGACGTCCAGGCGAATCTCGAAGCCGATATAGATGGCGAGCGGCATCGTCTGCGTTCGGCCGGGAAAGTTGCCGGCGAAGATGATCGTCGCGCCAAATTCGCCAAGTGCCCGGGCCCAGCTCATCACCAGGCCGCCGAGCAGTGCCGTCCCTGCCAGCGGGAGAGTGATCAAGCGGAACACCTGAGCTGGCGACGCGCCGTCGAGGCCGGCCACCTGCTCCAGCTCCCGGTCGACACTGGCGAAGCCGGCAACCGCCGCCTTGACGTAAAGCGGCGCGGCCACGAACGTCTGGGCAAGCACGACCGCGACCTCGGTGAAGGCGATATCGATCCCCGCGGCGCCGAGGTACTGGCCGAACAGCCCGCGCCGGCCGAACGCCACCAGCAGCGCGATGCCGGCCACCGCCGGCGGTAGCACCATCGGCAGATCGATGAGCGTGTCGAGGATGGCGTGGCCCGGAAATCGCCGCCGCGCGAGCAGGTAGGCGACCGGCGTTCCGCCGACGACGGTGATCAGCGAGGTCAGCGCGCTCGTCGTCAGGCTAAGCCAGGTTGCCTGGACGACGGCGGGATCCGCCAGGTCGGTGAGTAGCTGAGACGGCGCTACCCGTAGTATCAAGGCGACAAGTGGCGCCAGCACGAGCAGCAGCAGCGGCGCGCTCAGCAGCAGGAGCAGGTCCTGGTGCCACCCCCGGCGCGCCGGTCGGGCCGGACCGGCGACGCGCGCCGCTTCGGACTGGCGAGTCTTCACCGCCGATGCCACTGCTTACTGCCCCCCGTGCGCATTTCGGGGCAGCCCGAGGGCGAGACGTGCGTGCCACGGCAGGACCTCTGGTGAGTCCGGGCGGTCACGCCACGCTGCCATGGGCTGCGCATCGGTCGGAATGAAGCCGTACCTTGCCAGGATCGTCTGCCCGCTCGCCGAGAGGACGTAGGCGACGAACTTCTCCGCCAGGTCGGCGTGCCTCGAGCCTTTGATCGTCGCGATCGGGTAGTCGGCGATAGTATTGTATTGGTCCGGAATGTCGATCCGCCCGACCTTGCTGGCGGCAGGTGCCACGTCGGTCGTGTAGACGATTCCCGCGTCGGCCTCGCCAAGCTGCACCTTGCTTAAAACCGCTTTGACGTCCTGCTCGTAGGAGACCACGTTCTTCAGCACTGCACTTCGGTAAGAAGGACCGAATGAGGGATCCTCGCTCGCCTTGGCAAGAAAGTCAATGGCGTACTGCCCGACCGGCACGGCCCGATCCGCCAGGACAAGCTTCACGCCGGGCCTAGCCAGATCCTGGAGTGTCGTTAGCTTCGCCGGGTTATCAATCGGATAGATGACGACGAGACGGTTGCGGGCGAATATGCGCGGACTGCTGTCGGCCACGTCGCCGGCCCTGACGACGACGCTCATCTGCTGGGCGTTGGCCGAAGCGAAAACGTCGGCCGGAGCGCCCTGGACGATCTGCTGGGCAAGCTGCTGAGAACCGGCGAAGTTGAAGGCGATCCGGGTTCCTGGTGCCGTCGTCTCGAACTTCTTCCCGATCGTCTGGAAAGCGTCGGTGAGCGATGCCGCGGCGAAGACCGTTAGCTCGACGGTCTGGCCGGTCGAGTCGGCAGTCGTGCTGGCGGAACCGGAGGACGTCGTCGGTTGAGGCCCACAGGCCGCGGGCAAAATGACGAGGAGAAGGACGATGATGGCGTGACGCGGCGAGAGCACCGTCAGGGCCTCCTGTCTGTCGATGGTCGGTTGGGACGCTGCTTGCTGGAGCTCCGAGGCGCGACGGTCATGGGAGGCCCGTGCGTCGAGCCGGCGTCGCCGGGACCAGAGTCTCCGCGCAGGTCTGCAGCCAGGTCAAAATCGCCGTGATCTGGCTGATGCGAAACTGGAGAACCAGGCGATCGTAGGATCGCTCAGCATCGAGCGCGGCGACCTGCGCGCGGAGGTTATCGAGCCAGGTCTGACAGGCTCGACGCTGCGCATCGATCAACGAGGCAACCGTTGCCGGTCCGTCTTCGCTGGCGAAGTAGAGCTTGGCCAGGAACTCGATCCGAAAGTCACGCCCGTGCGCGACCGGCTGCTCGAGCCACCGATCGAAGGCAGCGCGCCCGCTCGGCGTCAGCGACATGACCTTGCGCGGCGGCCGAACGCCCTGGGGCTCGGTGGTGGTCGCGATGTAGCCGTCGTTCTCCAGCCGGCCGAGCAGCGCGTAGAGATGACTCTGCTTCAGATGCCAGACACGCCCGAGTGTCCGGGCCTGGCTCAGGACCTGGTACATCTCGTAGGCGTGCATCGGTCGCTGGCGCAAGAAGCCAAGCAAGGCATGCTCGAGCGTCAGCGACGACATCAACCGAGCGCACATGGGCACTGCCTCGCGACGCATCTATTCAAAACGTGAGTATCTATCCGCTGATTATCAGCGCGCGGGCAAAACCTGTCAACCCGAGTCCCCGCGCGATGTGTCCGCCTCGTCAACGGCAGGAATGGTATGATGGGAGATCATTGCCTGTGCAACCGAAAATCGAGGGCGACGTGACACGTCTCCAGTTGACCGGTCTCTGGCGACACGGCGATTTTCTCAAGCTCTGGTCCGGTCAGAGTATCTCGGTCTTTGGCTCGCTCGTCGGCGGATTCGCGCTGCAGCTGGTCGCCATCCTGGTTCTGAATGCGAACGCGTTTCAGGTGGCGTTGCTTGGCGCTGCCCGGCTGGCGCCCGGGCTGCTTGTCGGCGCGGTGGCCGGGGTCTGGGTCGATCGGCTGCAGCGCCGCCCGATCATGATCGCGGCCGACCTTGGACGGACCATCCTGCTGAGCTCGATCCCGCTGGCCGCGGTGCTCGGGGTCCTGCGCATCGAGCAGCTTTACGCCGTAGCGCTTCTGGTCAGCGTTCTCACCGTCTTCTTCGACGTTGCCTACCAGGCCTATCTTCCGTCGCTGGTGGATCGTGACGACCTCGTCGAGGGAAACAGTAAGCTCCAGGCGAGTAGCTCGATCGCCGAGGTCGCCGGATTCAGTCTCGCCGGGGTCCTGGTCCAGGCGCTCACTGCGCCGATCGCAGTTCTGGTCGATGCGCTAACTTTCCTGGTGTCGGCGGTCTCGCTGGCGGCGATCCGTTCACCGGAATCAGTCCTTACAACACAGCGGGAACGGCAGGGCACCTGGAAAGAGATCGAGGAAGGAGTGCAGCTCGCGCTGAGAAGCGCTACAGTGCGTGCCGTCGCCGGAGCGGTCGCGACGCGAAGCTTTTTCGGCGGTGTCGTAGGGGCGCTGTTTATGCTCTTCCTGACGCGTGAGCTCGTCATCGATCCGGCGGTCATGGGCGTCATCTTTGGCCTCGGCGGGATCAGCTCGTTCCTGGGAGCGCTCGTGGCCGAGCGAATAACGAAACGCTGGGATCTGGGCCCAACCCTCCTCGGCACCGTGCTCGTCAGCGGCGGTGCCACGTTCTTCATTCCGCTGGCCGGTGGCCCGTATCCGCTCGTGCTGCTCTGCCTGAGCGCGCAGCAGCTGATTGGCGATTGGGCCGCGACCGTGCACGACATCGACCGAGTCAGCCTGCTCCAGGCGATCACGCCTGGCCCATTGCAGGGGCGCATGCACGCCAGCATGCGTCTCGTCGAGTGGGGAGGCAACCTGGCCGGCCTCCTGCTCGGCGGCGTCGTCGGCGACACGATCGGGCTTCGCCCGACGCTGCTGCTGGCGGCGACTGGTCTGACGCTGTCGGCCCTCTGGCTCTACCTCTCGCCGGTCCGGGAGCTGCGCGGGCAGCTTGCGCCGCTTTCGGAGGCGCGGACGGCGGAAGCGTAGAGCGCCCGACTAGCCTCAGCGGTTATAGCTCCCGGGCGATATCTCTCGGCAGCTACGGAAAGTGGAATAGCTCGAGCCGGTTGCCGTCCGGATCGCGGTAGAACGCGAGCAGAATGTCGCGGTTCACGCCCGGCAGGGTGCGCCGCTCGAGTGGCGTCTCGGCTTGACAGCCGGCCGCGTCGAGGTGGGCGCAGACCTCTTCGAGATTATCGACGGCGATCCCGATGTGATCGAAGACGTCGTGCACGCCTGGACCCGGATCCTCGGTCTGACGCATGAGCTGGATCCCCGAAACGAAGACGGAGCGCGGGTGATCCTCGGGTCCAATTTTCATCAGGATCGGTAGCCCGACGAGATCGTGGTAGAAGTGGACCGCGGCGTCAAGATCCTTGACCTTGATCGCGACGTGGTTGCGCGCGGCCTCGACCTGCGCGACGAATGGCTCGGACACGGGAAATTCCCCCTTACCTGGCTCCAAGTCGGTCTAGCAGCATGCAATAAGCCGTCTGGCCACGCTCGAAGCTGGCCAGGCGGAAGAACTCGTCCGGTGCGTGGTAGCGCTCGTCCGGTAATCCAAATCCGAAGGTCACGGTGTGCGCACCCAGGGTTGTCAAAAAGAGATCCATGACCGGAATCGTGGCGCCGCCTCGAATGACGTAGGGAGTCTTACCGTACAGCTCCTCGAGGACCGCGCGTGCCGCCGCGTTGCCGGGATGGTCGGCGGGCATCAGGTACGGTCGGGCCTTGCCGGGGAGCGGAATGGTCGTCGCGGTGACGCCCGCGGGCGTGTGGGCCGCGACGTGCGCGGCGATCAGCTCGATCACCCGGTCGGGATCCTGATTGGGGACGAGTCGGCAGGTGATCTTGGCGTGGGCTTCGTGCGGTAGAACGGTCTTGATGCCGGCGCCCTCGAATCCGCCCCAGATGCCGTTCACGTCGAGGGACGGTCGACCTCCGACCCGCTCCATGGGGGTGTAGCCTGGTTCGCCGACCAGCGTGTCCACGCCCGCGTCGCGCTTGTACTGTGCCTCGTCGAAAGGGACCGCTGCGATCTGGGCGCGGTCCGCCTCCGACAATGGGATGACGTCGTCGTAAAAGCCCTCGATCCGGATCGTCCCATCCGCGCTTCGCATTGAGCCAAGGATCTCGACCAGCGCGTGGATCGCGTTCGGCACCACTCCGCCGTACATGCCCGAGTGCAGGTCCGTCTGCGCGCCGCGCACGTCGATCTGCACGCCCGCGAGCCCGCGGCAGCTTATAGAAAGAGCTGGTTGGTCGTCGCTATACTGGCCCCCGTCGGCGCTGATGACCAGGTCACCGGCAAACCGGTCGCGCTGCTCCCTCAGGAAGCTCGGAATCTGTGGGCTCCCAATCTCCTCCTGACCTTCGAGGAAGAACTTCAGATTGACCGGAAGACTGCCGCGCGTTCTGAGGAGCGCCTCGGCCGCGATGATCGGCATAAGCAGGTTCCCCTTCATGTCCGAGGCACCCCGCGCGTAGATCCGATCACCACGAATGGCGGGTTCGAACGGCGGACTTGTCCATTGATCGACGGGATCGACCGGCTGAACGTCGAAGTGGCCATAGATCAGGATCGTCGGCTTGTCCGGGGCGTGCAGCCATTCGCCGTACACGACCGGATGGCCGCCGGTCGGTAGGATCTGAACACGCTCGATGCCCGCGGTTGTCAGTCGGCTGGCAACCCATTCGGCAGCTCGCTGGACGTCGGCAGCGTGCTCCGGCAGGGCTGAGATGCTCGGGATGCGCAGCAGATCTACGAACTCATTCAAGAATCGGGAGCGGTGCTCTTGGAGGTAGGAGGTCAGGTTGCTCATCTCTGGCATATTTCCTCTCGTCGATCGATCGTCGGATGTGTCGGCGTCCATCAAGCCTCCCGATCAATGGCGCGGGACACCGGGGGTACGTTCGACACGGAGGCACACACGAATGATGCGTGATGCGTGATGGGTTTGGGACGACGCCGGACCCCTCCTCATCACTCATCACGTGGAACTCATCACTCGGTGCGTCTCGGTGGTGAGCCGTTCCCCGGTCCGCCCGCGCGCTCATCGCTGGTCGGGCAGGACCTCGCGGGTCGTGCCGTGTACCGGGTCGAAGTACGTTCGTGGCCGAACCATCGCGTTTTTGCCGAAGAGCACGAACTCGTAGGCAGCCTCGCCGCCGTACCCTTGCTGCGCGTGGAGATCCTGCGGCGGGCTTGGCATGATGACGACGTCGCCGGGCTGAAGAATCAGCTCCTCGACCAGCTCGACCCGCGCCTTGCCCGGAGTGGCGCCGTCGTCCAGGCGTCGCCAGATCTGGTACCGGTCGCGCCCCCGGTAGACGCCGACGATGCCCCAGCTTCCGTGATCGTGGATTGGCGTCATGGTCTCGGGACCGAAGCGCGCGCGTACCAGCGTCAGTCCGGTCTCGTCGGTGTACAGCGGCCGCGACTGCCGTCCGACGTGGACGTTGCCGGCGGGCGCATCGGCATCGCCGGTGACCGCGGGGTTTCTCACGAAGTCGCGCATCTGCTCGGCGATCAGCTCGAGACCGTGGGCGCTCGCGCCGTGCTCGGCCAGGATCTGCTTCACCTCGCCAATGAATTCGCTGACCGCGTTGTCCATACTCATCGCTCTCGAACCTCCCAGATGCGAGATTCCACCTACGGTGTCGCGCTCAGCGTCGTGGCAGTCCCGCGATCAGCCGATCGACATCGTCGTCGGTATTGTAAAAGTAGGGAGAGACGCGGACGCCTCGGCCCCGAAGCGACACGGCGACGTGCTTTTGCGCCAGGTCCGCCACGATGGCGGCATCGGTCTCACGGCTGCCGGTCGTGAAGCTCACGATCTGGGAGCGGTGCGGCCGATCCAGGCAGCTGGTCACAGTGTATCCCATCTCCGCGACGGCAGACAGCAGACGGTCGGTGAGCGCCAGGGTGTGCCGCTCGGTCTCGACCGGATTCGCCGCGCGGATCAGCTCGGCCGAGGCGTTGAAGGCGGCAAGGCTCAGCCAGTTGATCCCGCCGGTCTGGTAGCGGAGTGCGCCCTCGCGCCAGTCGAGCGCGTAGTCCAGATCCTCGAATCCCTTGTTCACGCTCAGCCGTCCGACGTAGACCGGATGGATCGCGTCGATCGCCCGCTGCGAGAAGTGGATCGGACCGAATCCGTACGAGCACATCAGCCACTTGTAGCCGTGCGCTGCCACGACGTCGATCCCGTTCGCGTCGGCGTCGATCGGCAGCGCGCCCATCGACTGGGTGACGTCGACGATCGAGAGAACGTCTCGCTCGCGGCAGAGGCGTCCGATCGCGCCAAGATCGTTCCGAAAGCCATCCATGAACTCGACGTGGCTGATGACCAGCGCGCGCGTCCGATCATCCATCGCGTCGGCGACGCGGTTCAGATCGGTGAAGCCGCGCGCGTCCTTCTCGACCAGACGCAGCTCGACGCCGAGGCGACCCAGGTTCATGAAGGGATAGACGACCGAGGGGAACTCGTCGCGCGGGATGACGACGTTATCGCCGCTGCGCCAGTCGATGCCCGCGGCGCAAAGGCTCATCGCATCGCCAAGGTTGCCGACGAAGGCGACTCGTTTGGGATCGCCGCCGGCCAGCGCGGCGACGTTCTCGCGCGCCGTGACGATCGCCCCCTCGCGCAGCGCGCCATCCATCATCGGCGGCACCGCCCAGAAGCTCGCGACCCGGTTGAGTGCCTCGATCGTGCGCCGCGAGAACGGGCCGTGGGTGGCGTGATTCAGATATGCCCAGGATTCGGTCACCGGAAACTCGGCGCGAAACTGGCTTGGATCCAACGGCACGTGGCCCTCCTCTCAGCCTCGTACCACCCTCGACCTGGCCGGCTCGCCTGGCGAAGGAGACACCCTCACGAGTTCAGAGGTGCACAACGGTGAAGAGATCAATCCACCGCTGGCTATCGTATCATGCCGTGTCCGGGGGCGCACACCGTGTTTGGACGGGGCTCGCGTGCGCAGAGAGGCACCCCTGACCGACGATGCACTCTCGAGCCTTGGTTACCCGATTTCGAACCCGGGCACCGAGCGACGCCACTGCGCTGCGCTCGCAGCGTCGCCGATCCTGACCGTGAAGACGTCCTCGAAATGGCGCGACACGAGCGGCTCGACCTCGGCGCGACTGACGGGACGCCCGAGAAGCCGGGCCAGCGAGGTCACGCCTTTGTGGCGGATGCCGCAGGGGATGATGTGGGCGAAGTAGCTCAGATCGGGGTCGAGGTTGAGCGCGAAGCCGTGGCTGGTTACCCAATGGGAGACGCGCACGCCGATCGCCGCGATCTTTTCGTCGCCAACCCAGACGCCGGTGTACTGCGGGTCTCGCCGCCCTTCCAGACCGAAGTCGGCAAGGACGCGAATCAGCACCTCCTCGATCCGCCGAAGGTGCGCGTGCACATCTTTGCCCAATCGTTCCAGGTGGATAATCGGGTAGCCGACGAGCTGACCCGGCCCGTGGTAGGTGACGTCGCCGCCGCGATCGACCCAGAAAAGCTGCGCGCCGATGGCGGCGAGCGTGGCCTCGTCCAGAAGGACGTTCTCGGCGTGGCCGCCGCGGCCGAGGGTGTAGACGTGGGGATGCTCGACCAGAATCAGCGCGTCGGGGATCCTGCCGTCGATGCGCGCGGCCACGGCGTGGCGTTGGAGGTCCCACACCGTCGCGTAATCCACCTGGCCCAGCCGCAGCAGCCAGCAGGGCGCCAGGGAGGGCGAACTGGGGAGGAGGGAAGGCGAGGACGCGGTGACCTTGGCGTTGCCGCGCTTCTCCCGGTCAGCGTCGAGACCGGGCCAATCTCGGGCTCCCGATCCCGGGACCCTCGCTCCTGATGCCCGTGTCATGCCTTCGCACGCTGCACTTGCTCGTGGGCATGATAGGAGCTGCGCACCAGCGGCCCGGATTCGACGTGCTTGAAGCCCAGCGCCATTCCTTCAGCCTTGATCTCGGCGAACTCGGAGGGCGGCACGTAGCGGACGATCGGGAGGTGAAACTCCGACGGCCGCAGATACTGTCCGATGGTGACGATATCGCAGCCAACCGCCCGGAGGTCGCGCAAGGCTTCGCTGATCTCGTCCCGCGTCTCGCCGAGCCCGAGCATCATCCCTGACTTGGTCAGCACGTCCGGCGCCATCTCCTTGGCACGCTGCAGAACCTCGAGCGAGCGCTCGTAGAAAGCCTTCGCGCGGACCTTCCGCTGGAGACGGCGGACTGTCTCGATGTTGTGGTTGAGGATATCCGGTCGGGCATCCATCACGACCTGGAGCGCCTCGGCAGATCCCGCGAAGTCGGGGATCAGCACCTCTACCGAGCAGGCTGGACGTCGGCGACGGATCGCGCGAATCGTCTCGGCGAAGATGCTTGCCCCGCCATCGGGAAGGTCGTCACGCGCCACCGAGGTGATGACCGCGTGGCGCAGACCCAGGTCGTCGACCGTCTGCGCCACGCGCTCGGGCTCGCCGTTATCGACGCCGACGGGCAAGCCGGTTGTAATTGCGCAGAAGCGGCAGGCGCGCGTGCAGACGCGTCCGAGGATCATCAGCGTGGCGGTGCGATGCTCCCAGCATTCTCCGATGTTCGGGCAGTGCGCCTCCTCGCAGACCGTGTGCAAGGATCGACTGCGCATGATGTTCTTCAGCTCGAGATAGTTTGGCCCGGTTGGAAACCGCACGCGTAGCCAATCGGGTCGCGGCAGCACGTGAATGAGCGGCGTTCCAGGTGCACTCACAGAGATCTCCTTGGCGCCCGGGCAGGGCACTGGTCACATCGTGACGGTATCAGGCGCAGCTGGCAAGACCACCTGCCGAGAAGATCTGCGCCAGTGGTCTCGGCATTGCTCAGATGTGCAGCGGACTGCCCGGCCTCCAGCTTTCTAGCCGACGCTTAACGCTCTGCAGGAATTTCCCGGCGGTGGCGCCATCCAGGATGCGGTGGTCGAAGGACAGACAGAGATTCATCATCGAGCGAATCGCGATGGCGTCGTCGATCACGACCGGTCGCTTTACGATTGCTTCCATGTTCAGGATCGCGGCTTGAGGATAATTGATAATCGGCTGTGACGCAACCGATCCAAACGCACCAGTGTTGTTGACGGTGAAGGTTCCGCCCTCGACGTCGGCCACGGTGAGCTTTCCCGCGCGCGCCCGCCCGACGATCTCGGCGAGCGCGTGGGCGAGCCCGCTGATGCTCTTCTGATCGGCGTTTGGGATCACCGGTACGACCAGGCCGTCGTCGAGCGCGACCGCGACGCCGAGATTGATCGCGTGCTTGAGGACGATCTGGCCATCGCTCCAGGTCGAGTTGACGATCGGGAATTCACGTAGAGCCTCGACGGCTGCCTTCATCACAAAGGGTAGATACGTCAGCTCGACGCCCTCGGTGCGACGGAAGCTTTCCTTGATCTCCTCGCGCAGACGCACCATTCCGGTCACGTCCACTTCCATCAGCAGCCACGCGTGTGGTATTTCGCGGACGCTCTGGGCCATGCGCTGGGCGATCGTCCGGCGCATCGGGGTCAAGGTCAGCCGCTCGTCAGATCCAGGCGGGCGGGGAGACACGGGTGGCTCCTCGCCTGGCGGCACCTCGGCGGGCGGGGTTGCCAGGCCACCCGCGCTCGCCGCGCGATTCTCCCGCAGGTAGTTTTCGACGTCCTCGCGCGTTACGCGTCCGCCCAGGCCGGTACCACGAATCTGGCGCAGATCGAGGCCGTGCTCGCGCGCCAGCTTCCGGACAAGTGGGGACGAACGCGGCATTTCTCCATCGGTCTCCTTCTCGGCGGCCTCTGGCGCGGAAGCGGTGGCGTGGCCCGCGGTGACGACGGCCGGTTCGCGCTCCGTCTCCACTACCTCGCCTTCTGCCGCGACGAAAGCGATCTCCTGGCCGACGGGAACGACCGTTCCCTCGACCGCGCTGATACGTTCCAGAACGCCGGCAACCGGCGAGGGAATCTCGGCGTTGACCTTGTCGGTAATCACCTCGACGAGCGGCTCATCACGTGCGACACGATCACCGGGCTGTTTCAGCCAGCGCCCAATTATCCCCTCGGTAACTGATTCGCCAAGCTGTGGCATCGTGATCCGAGGCATCCTTGTACCCTCCAGGGTGGAATCCAGGACTCAGCGTCGAGAAATTGGACGTATGGGAGGCCGTGGCGTCGCTCCCGCTCGACCTTTCGCGAGCCATCGCGCAACTCGCATCATGCTACCAGCCAGCGCGTCCCGCGGAAAGCGCACGTCGTGCTCGCCGTGACGCACCGATGCCGCGGGATGTACGGCTGGTCCGAAATTCCCGGTGGTGCCGGGGCGGATATCCCCGCGCCACATCGGGAGATGCTCTCGGTCGAGGCCACCCATGCCGGATTCTGCCGTCGGAAGCCCGAATCCGACGTCAGTACGCTGCCAGGCGACGCGCCGCGGCGAGTAAGTCGTCAAGCTGCGGGAGGAAGGCCTTCTCCAGCAGGTGATTGTAGCCCATGGCGGGGACGTCCGGCCCGGTCAGTCGGATGATCGGCGCATCCAAGTCGTCGAAGAGCTCCTCCGCGAGAAATGCTGCAACCTCGGCACCCACGCCACCGGTACGGGTATCCTCGTGAAGAATCAGCGCTCGATTCGTCTTGTGGACCGTGCGGGCGATGGCTTCGCGATCGAGGGGCAGCAGGCTGCGCAGATCGAGCACCTCGCACGAGATCCCATCGTCGTGGGCCAGCCGTTCCGCGGCCTGGAGGGCGAGGTGAAGCATCGCCCCGTAGGTGATGATCGATAGGTCGTGGCCGGCTCGTTTGACCTCAGCCTGCCCGATGGGGAGGATAAAATCGCCATCGGCGACCTCGGCTTTGACCGAGCGGTAGAGGCGCTTATGCTCGAAGAAGAGAACCGGGTCCTCGTCGCGGATCGCCGCCGCGAGTAAGCCCTTCGCGTCAGCCGGGGTTGCCGGCGCGCAGATCTTGAGCCCGGGCACGTGGAAGAAGAACGCTTCGAGCGACTGGGAGTGATACAGGGCACCGTGGACGCCACCGCCGTAGGGAGCGCGAATCACGATCGGGCAGCCGAAGGCGCCATTCGTCCGGTAGCGCATGCGCGCGGCTTCGCTGATGATCTGATCCATCGCCGGGTAGATGAAGTCGGCGAACTGGATCTCGGCGATGGGCAGCAGACCGTTCAGCGCCGCGCCGATCGCGATGCCGACGATCGAATCCTCGGCCAGCGGCGTATCAATCACACGCTCTTCGCCGAATCGACTCAAGAGACCATCAGTCGCCTTGAAGACTCCCCCCTTGACGCCGACGTCCTCGCCCAGCACGATGATTCGCTCGTCACGCGCCATCTCCTCCGCGAGCGTGTCGCGGATCGTTTCGACGATGGTTTTTACCGCCATCTTGCTACCTTCCCTTGCCGATCTCCGACGTGGCCAGCGGATGGCGCGGCGAGCCGGCCGTCTCCTCCCGCCCGCGCGCCCGACCGTCTTCGGCCGGCCGGCCCGGTGCGTAGACGTGGAGGTGCAGCGAGTCGGGCGAGGGCTCCGGGCTCGCCTCGGCGAAGATAACGGCATCGTCGACGAGTGTATCGATACGTCGTCGCATCTCCTCTTCGGCGGCGCTGTCCAAGACCCCTCGCTCCTGAAGCGTGCGCCGGAAGAGCTCGAGCGGATCCCGTCGCCGTGCCAGCTCGATCTCCTCGGGCGATCGGTACCGACGGTCATCGTCGTCGCTGGAATGGGCGGTGAGGCGGCAGACGTGCGCGTCGATCAAGGTGGGGCCTCCGCCGCTGCGAGCACGCTCCACTGCCTGGAGGGTTGCCTCGTAGACCGCGAGAGGGTCGGTCCCATCGACGGCCACGCCCGGCATACCATACGCGGCAGCCCGCTCGGCTACCGTGGAGACGGCCATCTGCTTCTCTCGCGGGACCGAGATTGCCCAGCCGTTGTTTTCACAGATGAAGATGACCGGCAGCCGGTGAATGCCGGCAAAGTTCAGCCCTTCGTGAAAGTGGCCCGAGCTCGTGCACCCTTCGCCGAAGTAGACCGCGACGACGGCCGACTCGCGACGAATCTTCATTGCCAGCGCGGCGCCGGCCGCTTGCGGAATCTGAGTCGCGACCGGGCTGGAAACGCTCATGATCTTGTGCGCGGCCGAGGCGAAGTGATTCGGCATCTGGCGGCCACCACTTGACGGATCGGCCGCCCGTGCGAAAAAGGCCAGCATCAGGTCGCGAGGCGTCATCCCGAGCGTCAGGACAACGCCGACATCGCGATAGTACGGGAAGATCACGTCCTGGCCGGACCGAAAGGCGAAGGCAGATCCGACCTGTGCCGCTTCGTGGCCCTGGCAAGAGATCGTGAACGATCCGCGACCCTGGCGGTTGAGCAGCCACATCCGCTCGTCAAGCGTTCGGCTGAGGAGCATCGTGGAATAAAGATCGAGGAGCTGTGCCTGGGAGAGCCGGGACGACACCGTCGTTGGCGGGGACGCCTTTGTCCCGAGGCGAGGTTCAATCGTTGAACGCATCGCTCGCACCTCCGTGCTGGATTCTAGAGTAGCGAGGATCAGGGGGCTTGTCAATATATATTACGTTGTGCACGCGCCCGCGGCCACCTCCTGGCTGCTTGCAAGCCTCGTGCCAACCGGTGGGAGACCCGGAGTAAGAAGCCGACAACGGCTGTCACGAGGTGCTCGTTCTGAAGACCTTCGCAAACATCGCGATGCTGCCGGAAATGCCCCGCTCTTTCTTCTCAGATAGCCTCCTCCTGACTCCTTGTCAGATCGGCTGCTCGATCCTCTCCGCGGGATATGTCCCCCGGTGGATGTGGTAGGGGACGTTCGCGACGATGATCCCAGGTCGAAAGAGGAGCGCCGCTTTGAGGAAGAACGCCGTCTGGTTATGAAGCAGATGCTCCCACCAGCGCGATGGGACGAACTCGGGTAGGATCACCATCACCGTGTCGTGCGGGTTCTGCTCGCGGACCGAGTCCAGATAGGCAAGCAGCGGGCCAACCAGCGATCGGTACGGCGATTCGATGATCACGAGCTGTCCATGCCCGTCGATCAGCGCCTCCCACTGCTTCTTGATCGTTTCGGCGGCTGCCAGGTCGTCGGTGACGTGGATGCCAGTGACAGAGGTCGAGACCGCGCGAGCGAACGCGAGTGCCTGCTGCGCGGGAAGGTTGAGTGCCCCGATCGGAACGACAACGCGCAGCCGGATCTCACTTGGCTCGATTGGCGTCTCCGGTGTGCTCTGCGTGGCCACGAGCCGATAGTGGCCCGAGATCATCAGGCACATCGCGACGATCAAGGGGATCAGCACCGCAACGATCCACACGCCCTCGTGGAACTTCGTCACGAAGATGACTAGCGTGACGATGCCGGTCATCACCGCGCCGGTCGCGTTGATGACGGCGCTGCGTCGCCAGTTGGGACCACGCTCGCGGAGCCAGTGGCGCACCATGCCGCTCTGGCTGAGCGTAAACGACATGAACACGCCAATGGCGTAGAGGCCGATCAATCGATCCACGCTCCCGCGGAACGCGACCAGCAGGGCTATTGCCAGCAACGCGAGCGCGATGATCCCGTTACTGTAGGCCAGGCGATCTCCCCGGAAGCTGAACTGATGCGGCATGTAGCCATCACGCGCGAGGATCGACACCAGCATCGGAAAACCGTTGAAACTGGTGTTCGCGGCGAGCAGCAGGATCAGCGCGGTCGAAAACTGGATGAGAAAGTAATACGGGCCACGGCCAGTCACGGATCGCGCGATCTGACTGACGACCGTCTCGTTCGGGTTCGGAACGATCTGCAGATGCGCGCCAAGATAGGAGATGCCGAGAAGCAGCGTACCCAGAATCAGCGCCATCCAGACCATGGTTATCCGCGCGTTCTGGGGGGCTGGCTCCTTGAAGGCCGGTACCCCGTTCGCGATCGCCTCGACGCCAGTCATCGCCGTACAGCCCTGGGCGAACGCGCGCAGAAGCAGGAAGAGCCCGAGCGTCTCCGTCGCTGGCGGCGGAGGAATCGACGGGGTATAGGTCACGCTGCCAAGGGTGATCCGAACGATACCCAGGGCGATCAATCCGAGCATGCTGACGATGAAGATGTAGGTTGGTGCGGCGAAGATCATCCCGGACTCGCGAATCCCGCGGAGATTCCCGAGAGTCATGAAGATCGTCGCCAGGATGCACAGGAGCACGGTATCGCCCAGCAGACTCGGGAATGCCGAGGTGATTGCCGCTACTCCGGCGGCGATGCTCACGGCGACCGTCAGAGTGTAGTCGATCATCAGCGATGCTGCCGCGACCAGCCCGGGAATCTTTCCGAGGTTGTCGCTGGCCACGATATACGATCCGCCACCATTCGGGTATGCCAGAATTGTCTGGCGATAGGACGTGGTAACGATTGCCAGGAGAAAGACGATAACCAGAGAGACTGGCAGGGTTAGACTGAGAAAGCCTACGCCCGCGAGAATCAGCACTTTCATGATCTCTTCGGTCGCATAGGCGACCGACGACATCGCATCCGAGGAGAAGATGGGGAGGGCGAGAATCTTTCTCAGCCGCTCGTGTGGAGCGGCGGCAGTTGCGAGCGGCGCGCCGATCAAAAAGTGCTTGATCTGAGCAAGGACCGCGCCCAGGCCGTGCTGCGGTCCAGTTGCCTCGGGCCGCACGACGATGATGCCCGGGCCGTGTCGCCGTGAACTCCGGTGACGGGCGATGCGAATAACCGCATCGCCGGGTTTCTGACCTGGTACTTCACTCCATTCGAGGTCGGTCCGCCGTTTAGCCGTATCCGAGCTTTCGGGTGCGTGGACGATCTCCTGGACTGACCGCTCGGCCATCAGCAGGCGTCCTTACAAGCGAGATGACTCATCATCGGTATTCCTCGTAGACAATTGTACCCCAGGTTGTCCAGCGGCTAGCGGCCGGGGCACGAGATTTGCGAGACGTAGCACTTCTGGCGCTCGTCTGCGCGGTTACCCTTCGGTCCAGTGGACGGGCCCGCGGGTGGCCGACCCTGCGACGTATCACCCACGCGGGCTGGAGCCGCCCTCAGGTGACTTCCATCACCTTCCACCGCTGGACAGTGGCTCCCACGCACAGCCAGAGAGTTGACTGGCAGAGGCGGTGTCCCTGATCGCGCACACGAAGCCTGGGAGGAAAGGAAACAGCTATGGCCTTCACATTGTCTGATCGGTTTGGAGAGATGATGTCATTGCGCGATGCGCTGACCCGTTTGATGGAAGAGAGCATCGTGCGCGAACCGTTCGCGGCAAGACGACATATCCCGCTCGACGTCTACGAGACACCGGATAATCTCGAAATCATCGCGGCCTTGCCAGGTGTATCGTCTGGCGACCTGGACGTCGTCGCAACGAGTGATACCGTGACCATCAAGGCCCGGGTCCCTAGCGAGGCCGAGCAGACGGAGTCCCGCGAGTGGACCTGGTACGTGCACGAGATCCCGCACGGCGAGTTCACCCGCACGATCGATCTGCCGGTCGAGGTGAATCCTCAGCAAGCCCGAGCCACGTTCCAGGATGGGCTGCTCAAGCTGGAGCTACCCAAAGTAGAAGAGGCGCGTCAGCACCGCCTCCAGATTCAAACCGGCGGCGAGCAACGCGGGCAAACGATCAGCGTGGGCCAGGCACCGGAGGCATCGCAAGCCCGTCCACGCGGTCGCCGTCAGCAGACCGGCGAGACGGGCTAAGCGGCTCAAAGGGAAAGGCATCGTCGTCATATCCTGTTGCCGAAGGCCGGGGCAGGTGGCTGTCTGCCCCGGGACCGCCGGCTGGATGCCAGTAAAACGCCGGTGGAATGATAATCAAGGCCCGCGGGCTCGAGCGCGAGCTCCTGAGGTAAAGAGGAAGTGGTTGCGCTCCCCTTGCACTCGTCCGGCCGAGTACCCTAGCGTGCGATGTTCTTCGCCTGCACTGTCGGGTTGTTCGCCTGCACCCGGGGAAAATGGCGCTTCAGGCGCCAGAGGCCCTTGACGTCCTCCCAGGCCGTCTTAAGGATTTTGACCCGGCTGTCCGGATCATCCTTCCAGGCGACGGGGATCTCTTTGAGGCGGTAGCCGTTCTTCTCGGCAATCAGCAGAAGCTCCGTATCGAAGAACCAGGCCTGATCCTGGACCAGCGGCACGACCTCCTGCACGACGCGGCGGGTGACTCCCTTGAAGCCACACTGGGCATCCCAGAAGTGATGCCAGAAGAAGAGCCTGATGAGAAGATTGTAGCAGCGCGAGATCACCTCGCGCTTGAGGCCCCGTTGGACCTGCGCACCGGGCATGAGCCGCGACCCGAACGCCACGTCGTAGCCCGAGGTCAGCGCGTCGATCAAGGGTGGTAGAAATCGCAGGTCGGTCGAGAGGTCGACGTCCATGTAGCAGACGACGTCGGCGTCGCTCTCGGTCCAGGCGCGGCGGAGTGCTCGCCCGCGCCCCTTCTGATCGAGGTGAACGACCGCGACCTCCCCTGGCCAGCGCTGGGCCAGCGCCTGGGCAATCTGCAGCGTCTGATCTACCGAGGCGTTGTCCGCGATGACGATTCGCCACTGCCAGGCCTGGCCGTTGTCGCACAGGAACTGACGGAGCATCGTCACCGAGCGTTCAAGGTCACGCTCTTCGTTGTAGACGGGAATCACCGCGTCGACGCGGAGACGTCCGTCCGGCACCTTCAGGCTCTCGCTCAGACCAACCTCCCGATTGAAGTATGCGCTACGGATCAGCGGACGTCAACCGAGCCAATACCCAGGTGGAGCGTCACGTCGACACGATTTGTCGCCGTCGCGTAATTCGCGGTCTGGAAGCCGTCGGCCACGGCCCGGAAGCGATCGGATGGAATGTGCACGTCCACCATCGCGCTGGACTGATGGATGTAGGCGCCAACATCCGGCGGAATCACCAGCGTCAGCTGCCCCGCCCCGCTGTGGATATCAGCATCGGTCTGACCGCCACTTATCGGGAAGCGAACCGTCGTCTGGCCCGCGCCGCTATTGATACTGAGCTGGCGAACGGTCAGATTGGTCAGGTCGAAGCTTGCCTGGCCTGCTCCGATGTTCGCTCGAAGAGAAAGGGGCACGCCGGGGGTAAGCAGAACGGTCCAGGTCGTCGCCAGGCCATCTTCGGATCCAAATCCGCTGAAGGGCCACCATCTCGCCTGGCTACTACCCACACTGAGGACAGCCTCAACTGCATTACCCTGTACCGAGGAGCGCACATTTGTCTGCATTCCTGGCGGCGTGGAGCTGGTGAGCCGGAGCAGATCGGGTCCCTTCGCGGGGAGAGCACCCACGTCGAGCTGACCGGCCGGGAAGGTCAGGCTCACGTCCCCACTCGTCGCGTTGCCGAGCGGCACCGAGGTAGTGTGCTCGGCCTCGGAGAAGGTCGGTGCAACCGCACTCGAGGAGCTGGGCGAGAGGGCGAAGCCGAGTGTGACGACTGCGATCAGCACGATCACGACAACTACTACTCCACTCAGCAGTCTCCCGCGCCGACCAAGGAGGATCTCGATACCCAGCAGGATCAAGATCACTGGCCAGAGCCGAGCCAGTGTCGGCCAGACCGACCACGACAGCACCCCCAGGTTGTTCAGGAGGAAGACTACGCCAGCGACGATGAGAATTAGGGGAAAGACAAGCCGGGCTGGACGCTCCGCATGCCCCCCTCGTTGTGATTGCGGCCACACGGCGGATCTCCTTCTCGTCTTAGTACCGCCGGGAGTGCTGGCGAAGCAGGAGGAGAACACCGGCCAGGACCAGGAACGCGGGCCAGGTCACGTGCAGATTGAGCCAGCTGAGCAGGTTCAGGTTGGCCATCAGGACGAGTGCCCCAAGCGCGATGAGTGCCCAGCCAGCTAGCTGGCGGCGGTGCTGGATCGGCTCGTAGCTCATGGGGGCTGTATCGAAATGGGACGAGCCGGCGATCGACCCGCCGCCGAAGCCAAACTGGGGAGGCTCGTCGTTTCCGGCTGGTGATTCCAGGGGGTTCGGAGTGGCCGGATTGGCCATGCTCTCGGCCGACGCGGGCCGGGCCAGGCCGAATGGCTCGGCCGGTATGACGAGTATCATCACCAGGTAGACCAGGATCATCAAGCCGCCGGTGAAGATGGCGGCGATGACAAAGAACAGGCGCGCGAGCGTCGGATCGATCCCGAAGTACTCGCCGAGCCCGCCACAAACGCCCGCGACCATGCGATCCGCTCTGCTGCGATACAGGCGATTATTCTCCACCGCTCAGCCCTCCATGAAAAGCTCTCAGGCGAAGCCTGTCGCGCTCCTCCTGTCTTGGCACGGGGGAGTACAGTCTCGCTTTTCCCGTACAGCAAGGCCGCGAGGATCGCGATCGTGTCTGTCCTGCTACCAGTGAGACGAAAGATCCAGCGAGATTGTTGCGTCACTCTGGTGGATCATCCCGTCGGCAGCCGCTTGCAGGACACGGCAACAGGACACGTCACTGGCTCACTCCCGCGACATGGTCAAAACAGTTGTGTTGACCGAGCCTGGGTGCAACAATACTCCTGACGACGTCGTCTGATCACCGAGAGAGTGCAAAGGAGGCGGCCCGGGTGGCCGAGCCTAGCCCCCAGCTCGTTCGGCGCGCCCAGGCGGGTGATCCAGCCGCCTGGGGCCAGCTCATCGAGGAGCAGCAAAACTACGTGTACAGTATCGCGTTCAGCTTGATGCGCCGTCCGGAGGATGCTGCCGACCTCACCCAGGAGGCGTTTCTGCGTCTTTACCAGACGATCAGCAGCTACCGAGGCGAGACTCGCTTCACGACATGGCTGTACCGGCTCGTGATCAATCTCGGCCTGGATCTGCTCCGTCGCCGAGGGCGGAGCAAGGAGGCGGTGCTTGACGACGAGGTCGTCGAGATTCCCGACCTCGATCCGCTGGTCGATCCCGCGTTGATCGCCGACCGCCACGAGACCGCGGCACGTATTCGCACGGCGCTGAATGATCTCCCGACAGCCTATCGTCTTGCTCTGACGCTATACTATTTCCAGGAGCTGCGCTACGAAGAGATCGCGAGCGTGTTGAATCTGCCGCTCAACACGGTCAAGGCACACATCCGACGTGGCAAGATCGCGCTGGCGCGTCGCTTGGGTGCTCTGGAAACCCAGGAGGCATCGTGACCTGCGACGAGTTTCGCCGACGATGGCTTGATAGTCTGCCTCGGCCCGCCACCCGACGGCACCGGGAATGGGCAACGTCTGAATCCTACGGTTCGGCCGACTTGGACACGCCCACTCGCTCGTTTGGACTCGGGCAGGAGCCGGAAGGCGACTGGTTTCACCATCGCGCGAGCTGTCTGTCCTGCAAGGCGTGGGTGCAGGCCCAGTACGCGCTCGACGAGGTACTGGCGAATGCTTTGCTCGTCGTGCCGCCGCCCGGTCTCGTCGCCCGACTGGCGCAGATTCCAGCGATGGCCGCGCCGTCCGAGGCGGTGACGCCGGTCCAGCGGCTGCTGGAGCTAGCTTTCTTCGTCGTCGTCGCGCTCGGTACGATTGGCGTCAGTGGGGCCGTGGGAGGGCTGATCTGGCCCGTGGCTACTGACGCGCTCCAGGCGCTACCGGTTCTGCTCGCCTCTCCGTTGATCTCCTATGCGCAGAACGTCGCGTCGACGTTGCTCGAAGCGCTGGCAACGCTGACCCTGATCGCGCTGATCATCCTGCAGGTC
>CADDYW010000075.1 GCA_902810745.1 Chloroflexota bacterium
CCCGATCCCGTCCCCCCTGCCCTACGGTCTGCCTCCCATCCCCAGACCGTCCGGCATGAGCTCCTCTCTAGAGCGTGCTGTGAATCGTGTTGCGCTGGCCGGGTAGGCTGTTCCGCCAGTCGCGTACACTGGTCTGGCAAGTCCAGCATCGCCGCCGTGATCCAGAGCACGTTTGCAGACCGTCACCGTCACGTCGTTCTCGGCGACGAGGACTCCGTCCACGCGAAGGGATCGGGGCGGAAGCAGAGCGCGGGCAGGATCTTGAGATTGACGTCTCGTACCCTACTCTGCCAGAATTCGCCACCCGTCGGAGTCAACATGCGCGCCGGGTCCTCTCTCGGGGGACGGGGCGATCTCCACGTCTGTCGATCCGATCACGCCTCCGTACCTACCTGGGCCGGGCGGCAGTAGACGAGGAACGTGACCAGGGCTGCTATGACAAACGCGGCGATCGCGGCTGCCATAGGAACAGCGGTCGTCGTACCACCGAGACCAACCAGTGGCGCAACTGCGGCGCCGATCGAGAACTGCAATACGCCCAGCAGTGCAGAAGCGCTGCCGGCCGTTCGGCTGTTGGTGTTGGCAAGCGCCAGGGCTGTCGCATTCGGCGCGATAAAGCCCAAGCTAGCGACGAGAACAAAAAAGGACAGCAACACGCCGACGAGGCCGATCCCACTGATCACCACGACGAGCAGGGCCGTCCCCGCGATGGCCATAGCCGCAACCCCGCAGCTCAGCAGAGCTTGCGGTGACACCCGACCGATGAGCCGTGTGCTGATCTGCGCCATACCAGCGAGCCCGAGGGCATTGATGCCGAACAGCAGGCTGAAGATTTGGGGCGAGAGGCCGTAGACGGTCTCCAAGATGAAAGGGGAAACGGAAATGTCGACAATACCAGCGGCGAAGGCGAAGCTGCAGGAGAGCGCGTAGCCGACGAAACGGCGATCTGCCAGCAGCTCACGGAAGGTCCTCAATATGGCAGCGATACCTCCGCCCTGGCGACGACCCGCTGGCAACGACTCGCCGAGTCCGAACGCGGAGGCCAGCAGGAAAACCACTCCGATGAGCGCTTGGCTGACAAAGACCCCACGCCAGGAGGAAAACCTGAGCAACTGGCCGCCGAGTACCGGCGCGATGACGGGAGCGAGAAAGTTTACCGTCATAAGCAGGGAGATGCACCGAGCCAGGGCGAGGCCGTCATAAAGATCGCGGGCAATGGCGAGTGCGATCACGATCCCGGCTGCTCCGGCGACCCCTTGCACAAAGCGCAGTATAGCGAGAGTGGCCACGCTCGGAGCGTTGAGACAGAGCAGCGACCCGAACGCGAAGACAGCCAGTGCGATGAGAAGGGGACGATGGCGACCACGGGCGTCACTGACCGGCCCGGCGACCACCTGGCCCAGCGCGAGACCGAGGATACAGGCGGTCAAGGTAATCTGCGTCAGCGCCATCGTGGCGCCTAGATCGTGGCTCACCGAGGGGAGCGATGGCAAGTACAGATCTGTCGAGAGTGGCCCAAGCGCGCTCAATCCACCCAGAATGAGCACGTGACGCGCTCGGACCCGCATCGAAGTCTCTTGGCTCTTCGGTACGATCTGCTCGGTGCGCGAGCTGATGGGACTCACCAGGGCGTCCTGGTCGCTCTGTTCCGTTGGCGGGAACTGTTTACTGGACACGCTGTACCTCATTGGTTCGTTAGTTCCGAATAATGGAATAATTGCACAGTAGCAAACACGTGCTAGAATGTCAAGCATGAGAACGCTACTTCATCCCACGCGCGAGGAGTTCTCGTTGCCAGCGATCTTGTACGCGTTGGGTGATCCCGCGCGGCTGCGGATCGTGGAGCAACTGGCGGCTGCCAGCGAAGCGATCAGTTGTGGGGAGCTCTCGGTGGTAAAAGAGGTGCCGAAATCGACGGGCTCCCATCACTTCAAAGTGCTGCGTGAGGCGGGGCTGATCCGCATGGTGCCGCATGGAAGGCGCGTGCTGGTCTCTTTGCGCCGAGAAGATTTGGACGCTCGGTTCCCCGGTCTGCTTGCAGTCATCCTCCAAGCGCACCATCGCCAGTGAGACGTAGGCCCCCGCGGAGGAGCGAGCGGCCTTATCGTGATCCTTCATCGCGCCACGTATGAGGCCATTGCTATCCACCGACACTTGGGGCTAAGCGTCGTTGTGGGTGTCAGGCACCGTGACGTCTATTCTGTCCCGCGGGGATTCTTCCCTAACCGTGCTCGGCAACTGAAGGGCCTCGCGGTGTTGTCCGTGGGCGTGCGCTGCCCACTCGAGATTGTCAAGGATCGAAGCCGTCAACCTTGGCGTCGGCTACAAGGACGCGCACTCCAGCAACGCCAAGCGTGCGTTATGAACTCCGGGGCGTTTGCGGCGCCGGGTCGTCAATCTAGGTCGCCTGACTACCTGCCGTTTGGCGTTGTCCAGAACGACGCTCACGTCGCTCCGGTAGAGCTTGCGACTTGGTTCCATGCCATGCGTCTAGCCTACTCAGCGCACCGTTTATGGCGGGCTCTAGAGACGGGCCAGGGGGTGAGGCAGCGCGTCCGGCAGCCACGACGACCGCCGTCGATTACGCTACAATGGGCGTGTCAGGAGGAAGAAGCTGCAATGTCCGGTTACACCCACCCCGAGCTGCTGGTCGAGACCGACTGGCTGGCCGAGCACCTGAACGATCCGAACCTGCGAATCGTCGACTGTCGCTACTACTTCGACGGCCGCGATGGCCACGCGGTCTATCTCGATGGCCACATCCCCGGGGCTGTCCACGCGACCTATCCGGTCGAGCTCTCCGACCCCACCGCGACCCCACCAAACCTGATCCCGCGTCCCGAGCAGCTCGCCGCGACGATGGCGCGGCTCGGCATCTCCGACGATACGCTGGTCGTCGGCTACGACGACGAGGGCGGCCACTACGCCTCGCGGCTCTGGTGGGTACTCACCTACTACCGCCACGACGCCGTGAAGATCCTGAATGGCGGCATCGTTAAATGGCGCGTCGAGGGGCGCCCCCTGGTATCCGGACCGGTGGCGCCGCCGACCGGACGCTTCACCCCGGGAGCCCCGCGTACCGAGATGCGCATGCGCGTCGACGAGCTGCGCGATCGGCTCGGCGATCGGAACCTGCGGCTGCTGGACGTGCGCCGCTGGAGCGAGTACACCGGCGAGGAGGTACGAGCCGCGCGCGGCGGACGCATCCCGGGCGCGACCTTTCTCTTCTGGCAGGACAACCTCAATCCTGACTGGACGTTCAAAACGGCCGACGAGATTCGCGCGCGGCACGAAGCCGTCGACGCGACGAAAGATAAGGAGCTGGTGACCTACTGTCAGGGAGGGGTACGGGCCGCCCACGCGGCGTTCTGCCTCCGCCTGATTGGCTACGACAACGTCCGCATGTATGATGGCTCCTGGGCCGAATGGGGGAACCATCCGGATCTGCCGATCGAAGAGTGACCGGATCTCGGCGGCCACGGCAAGCCCGCGTGGTCCAGCGGAGAGAAGCTGCCGAACGATACGCAATCCGCAAGACGTAAAGCGCAACGCGCACATGTGGCTCGTCTCGGCACACCGTCTTTGCGGATCACGCATTGCACCCTGGATCTCCGCGTAACGATCAGACGAGTCTCGTCGTAGGCGTGCTCAAGAGCGAAAGGAGGGCGATCGTGTCCAACCTCAAAATCACCGACGTCAAGGTCATCTGCACCGCGCCCAACCGCATCCGCCTGGTCGTGGTCAAGGTCCTGACCAGCGAGCCCGGCCTCTACGGCGTGGGCTGCGCGACCTTCACCCAGCGCCCGCACGCCGTCGTCACCGCGATCGAGGAGTACCTCAAGCCCTTCGTGATCGGCCGCGACCCCGACGACATCGAAGACATCTACCAGACGGCCTACGCTAGCTCCTACTGGCGCAGCGGACCGGTCCTGAACAACGCGCTGAGCGGCATCGACGAGGCGCTCTGGGACATCAAGGGCAAGCGCGCGAACATGCCAGTCTACCAGCTTCTCGGCGGCAAGTGCCGCGAGTGCGCCCCGCTCTATGCCCACGCCTCCGGTCGCGACTTCCAGGAGGTCGAGGACAATGTCCGGAAGTGGCAGGAGCAGGGCTACCGCTACGTCCGTGCCCAGGTCGCGGTGCCGGGCCTGGCGACCTACGGCAGCCGCTCGACCAGCGTGGCCGGGCGGCCGACCTGGGAGCCGACGCCGTACTGCCGGATCGTTCCCAAGCTCTTCGAGCACCTGCGTGGCGCGCTCGGCGATCAGATCGAGCTGCTCCACGACATCCACGAGCGGGTTCCGCCGATCCAGGCGATCGGCCTGGCGAAGGAGCTCGAAAAGTACAATCTCTTCTTCCTCGAAGATCCTTTCGCCCCCGAGGATATCGACTACTTTCGGATTCTGCGCCAGCAGACGGCGACCCCGATCGCCATGGGCGAGCTCTTCGTCAATCAGAACGAGTACGTGCCTCTCGTCCGCGACCGTCTGATCGACTTCATGCGCGTGCACATCTCCGACATCGGCGGGCTGAGCATGGCGCGCAAGCTGGCTGGCTTCTGCGAGTTCTTCGGCGTGCGCACCGCCTGGCACGGGCCGGGCGATGTGTCGCCGGTCGGCCACGCCGCCAACCTGGCGCTCGACATCGCCTGCTGGAACTTTGGCATCCAGGAGCAGACGATCTTCCCGGAAGAGACGCAGGCGGTGTTTCCGGGCTGCCCGGAGATTCGTGACGGCGCGATGTGGCCAAGCGACCGCCCCGGCCTGGGCATCGACGTCGACGAGAAGGAGGCGGCGAAATACCCGTTTCCGGAGCTTCCCTACAACGGAAGCTGGATGCCCATCCGCCACACCGACGGCACCGCGATTCGACAGTGACGCCACGGAGACGGTTCACCACCGAGGCACAGAGCCGGCACCGAGAGCACGGAGGAGGACGACGCCGGAGCATTTCGAGGAAGGGGTGATTGCTCGCTTGAATTATTCCAGGCAGGACAAGCTCTGTTTCCTCTGGGTGATCTCGGTGTCTCTGTCATGAACGTTCCCATTTTGTATCGAGAGGGCAGGCAATGATCGTCATCGATATGCACCTGGACCTGGCGATGAACGCGCTGAACTGGAACCGCGACCTGCGCAAGAGCGTCCACGAGATTCGGCAGGATGAGGCGGGGATGATCCAGAAAGGGCGCGCTGGCGGGACGGTCGCGTTCCCGGAGATGCGTGCTGGTGACGTCGCCGTCTGCTCCGCGACGCTCCTGGCGCGCGAGAACCCGAAGGGCATGACAAATCTCGACTTCCGCGCGCCGGAGATGGCCTACGCCTTCGCGATGGGGAGCCTGGCCTACTACCGCCAGCTCGAGGCCGAGGGCATCTGCCGGATCATCGCCGACTGGCCGGCGCTCGAGCGCCACGTCCAGGAATGGGAGACGCGCGGGAGGAATAACACCCCGCTCGGCTTCATCATCAGCATGGAAGGCGCGGATCCGATCGTCTCGCCCGATCAGGTACCCCAGTGGTTCGACGCCGGCCTGCGCGTCGTGAGCCTGGTACACTACGGGGTGAGCCGCTACGCTCACGGCACCGGTGCCCCGGGCGGGCTCACTCCACTCGGCAAGCCGATGCTACGGGCAATGGAAGCCGCTGGCATGATCCTCGACGTCACTCACCTCGCCGACGAGAGCTTCTTCCAGGCGATGGAGATCTTCCACGGCCCGGTTCTCGCCAGTCACAACAACTGCCGCGCGCTCGTTCCGGGCGACCGCCAGTTTACCGACGAGCAGATCAAGCTGATCGTCGAGCGTGGCGGGGTCATCGGCGCAGCATTCGACAACTGGATGCTCTACCCGGGCTACGTTCGAATGCAGACGCCGCGCGAGCTGATCGCGCTCAAGGACGTCGTCGACCACATCGATCACGTCTGCCAGATCGCCGGCAACGCGCGGCACAGCGCGATCGGAACCGATCTGGATGGCGGCTACGGCATCGAGCAGTCGCCGAGTGACCTCGATACGATCGCCGACCTGCAGAAGATCCCCGATCTCCTGCGCCAGCGCGGTTACGCCGAGGACGACGTCCGGGCGATCATGCATGGGAACTGGCTGCGTCTCTTCCGGGAAGCCTGGACCGCCCGCGCGACGCGCGCTGGGTGATGGCGATCCCGGCGACGATGCCGAGGCCTCCAACCACCAGCGGCACGGTGACGTGCTCGCCGAGCAGCAGCACCGATAGAATTACCGCGAAGAACGGGATCGCATACTGGAAGACCGCAACACTGGCCGCGCTCAGCCGAGTGAGCGCGGCCGTCCAGAGACCATAGGTCAGGCCGGTTCCGACGACGCCGGTGTAGAATAGCAATCCCCAGACCGGCAATGGCAGTCTGAACATCTGGAGGAGCTCGCCGTTGGCGAGCGAAACCAGCACCCACGGGATCCCCCCGAACACGCTCGAGGCGACCACGACTGCCAGGGGGTTTCCCTTGGCCATCGCCCGGTGGCCAAGAACGATGTAGGCCGCCCAGGCCAGACTCCCCAGGATAGCCAGCCCCACGCCAAGCAGGTTTAACCCGCCACCTCCCACGGAGGTCGGGTTGTCTCCCAGAACTACGATCCCCAGGCCGATGAAGCCGACGAGAACGCCAATCACGATGCCCGGGTGCGTTCGTCTGCGCTCCATCGCAATCATGCCAAGCGCGACGAAGAGCGGGCTCATATTCGAGAGCAGACTGCTCACCGATGCCGGGAGAAAGGACAGGGCGATCATCGACGCACCCGAGCTGGAGAAGAAGCTGAGGAATCCGAGCAGCGCCATCTCCCTCGGCCGCGAGCGTAGCTCGAGCCGTACATCACTCACGCGTCCCTGGATTGCGAGGATTGCCAGTAACGTCAGGCTTGCGAAGACGACGCGCGCCAGGACGAGCTGGATCGCCTGCACATCGCGCAGCGCCAGCTTGCCAACCGGATGCAACGAGCCCCAGATCGCGGTGGTGGCGATCAAAGCCAGGTACGGCGAGGCGAATGTGCGGTATAGCTGCCGGCGCGGTCCCACCGCGCGTCGGGACTCGACGAGCGATGCCCCGAGCGGTGGAGAGCCAGCGGGCGATGGCGCTTCCCTGGTACTTTCACCGTGATGAGACCCAGCTGGTGGGGTGACCTCCGAAGAGGTGTCCTGGCTCTGCATCAGCTGTACGCGTGGGCCGGCTGCTCACCACGCAAGACTCGCAGCACGTCGTCGGCAACCGTCTCGGCCATGAGCCGCAACGCCTCCTCGCTGGATCCGGCGACGTGTGGAGTGGTCACCACGTTCTCCAGTTGGAGCAAAGGATGATCGGCCGGCGTCGGCTCCTCGACGAAGACGTCCAGACCGGCGCCGGCCAGCTGCCCGGTCCGCAGCGCCTCGACGAGCGCCTCCTCGTCGACCAGGCCACCTCGGGCACAGTTGATGAGGAAGGCTGTCGGCTTCATCTGCGCCAGCGCGTCGCGGTCGATGATGCCACGCGTCTCCGGCGTCAGCGGCGCGTGGATCGAGACGACGTCGGCGTCCCGAAGCAGCGACGCAAGCTCGGTAACCAATTCGACTCCCTCGTCGGCCGCGCGTTCTGGTGGAACGTACGGGTCGAACGCCAGCACGCGCATGGACAGTCCGTGTCGGCAGATGTACGCCAGCCGCCGTCCGACCTGTCCCAGGCCGACCAGTCCGAGCGTCTTCCCGCGTAGATCGAGCGCGACGATCGACCGCCGCGCCAGCTCGAACTGCCCCTCCCGGAGCAGACGACTGGAGGTAGGGATCCGTCGGGCCAGCATCAGCATCAGGGTGAGGGCGTGCTCGGCGACGGCCTGCGAGTTCACGCCCGGCGTGAAGACGACCCGAATACCGAGCGCTTTCGCCGCCGCGAGGTCGACGTTGTCCACGCCAACGCCGTGCTTGCCGATGACCTTGAGCCGCGCCGCGCGCCGCAGGCGCTCTTCCGGTAGCTTTGCCGTGCGGACGACGATGCCGTCGATCTCTGGCAGGTGCTGGTCGATCGTCTCGCCCGGCCGGTCGGGCAGGTAGATCGCCTCGGCCTCCTGGGCAAGCCGCTCGACGCCGCTGGGATGGATACTTTCGGTGATCAGAACGCGTGGGCGTGCCATGCGGAGTTCCTCCACGAGAGTAAGACTATCCTAGTCGCTTGCACGGTATGGACGCAAGAGGCCGAGTCTTCTCTCCAGCGGCTAACCTGCTGCCGAGCCCGTGCGCTACAATGGATCGGGTCTGACGGAACTCTGCCGACCTGACACTCGGCGACGCGAGCACGAATGCCCATGGGACGCAACCAACGCCTGACGACGACACGCTGTACCGACAGCCCGGAATCCTTCTGCGACCTGGATCTCTCCCGCTGGAAGGAATACGACGACGTCCTGACCGGCAGCCTCTGGCTGCTGGGCGCCCGCGACAAGAGCGGTCCGCACGTCGGCGACTACTGGGGGAACTTCGTCCCCCAGATTCCGAACCAGATCATGCGCCGCTTCACCAGGCAGGGCGAGGTCGTCGTCGACCTGTTCAGCGGCATGGGGACGACGCTGATCGAGTGCCGGCACCTCGGCCGGCACGGCATCGGCGTCGAGCTCGTGGAGCGGGTGGCAGCGCAGTCACGGGAGCGCATCGCGGTAGCCCGGAATGAGCACGGCATCACGACCGAGGTCTTGGTCGGCGATTCGACGAGCCCGGAGACCGTCGAACAGGTACGCGCCGCGCTGCGTCGCCTGGGCTCCGAGTACGCCGACTGCGTCTTCCTGCACCCGCCCTACCACGACATCATCAGGTTCTCGGACGACCCGCGGGATCTCTCCAACGCCGCGGACTGCGAATCGTTCCTCGCGCAGTTTCGGCTCGTGGCGAAGAACGCCCATGACCTGCTTCGTCCCGGCCGCTTCATGGCCCTCGTCATCGGCGACAAGTACAGTCGGTCGGAGTGGATCCCGCTTGGTTTCCGTTGCATGCAGGAGTGCCTGGACGTCGGCTTCCAGCTCAAGGCGATCAACGTCAAGGACATCCAGGGCAACGAGCGAGGCAAGGGCAAGAACGAGAACCTGTGGAAGTATCGGGCCCTCAAGCAGGGCTTCTACGTCTTCAAGCACGAGTACGTGATGGTGTTCCGGAAGAAGCCCTCGCCGGGGAATGTGCTGGCTGCGGACTGAGATTTCCGTCAACCGTTCAGCTGGGCAGCGATACATCGAATCCCCAGCCCGTCAGTCCTCGGACCAGAGCGGCCCAACCGCGAACGAGCCAATCGCTCAGACCCTCCAGCCAGGGATGACGATGCATCCGAGCGAAGCTCGCCACGGCCGCGGTGAATCCCACGTCCCGCTCGAGCCGCTCGCTACGGAACCACTTGTGGTCACACACCGCGAGGTAGAGTTCCGTCGTGGTGAGGTCGGGCATCCGCGTCAGCACGCCACGGCGATCGAGCTCGGCGACGACGGGATGGTAGATCTCGCGCTCCCATCGCGCGGCGGCCTCGACGAAGGAGCGTGGCGCTTGGCCGCGCTCGCCAAGATACCAGCCGTGCTCGGCAATCTGCCGGCGGAGCAGATCATACCCATCCGGTCGCCGGACGTGCAGGCCAGGCAGACCCGTCTCCCGCTCAAAAGCCGCGCGTGCCCGATGCCAGGCGGCTGCCGGGACAGCGGAGCTCGGAAGACATTCGATCACCCGGGCGTCGATGTCGAGGATCCCAAGCTCGCGCGCCGCCACCACGCGGTGGTGCCCGTCGCGGATGTAGTAATGGCCGTCGAGCAGATACAAATCGACCGGTGGAAGACCATCCCCCCGAGCCATGGCCCGGATGATGCCCTGGAAACGATGGGTTGCTTGGAAGGCAGCCATCCGAGAAGGTACGCAGAGGTCGGACCGACCGACCGTGCCGGTGATGGCCGCGACCGGCACGGCCCGCAGGCCGAGATAGCGCTGATTGTAAGCGTTAAGTAAGGCCGCGTCACGGCTGAAGGTACGCGTCAGCGCGAACTGTTGCGACCGAAACAGCGTGAGCAACACGCAAACCTCCAGGTCCACCACGCCTGTCGAGATCCGCGAACGCGGTCGATGTGGCCAGTGTTTGGATGATTTCATGGTAATATCCCCCCCTCAGATTCGAAACGGTTTCCGAGCACACATGACGAGCGCCTGGTCTGGGGCCGGCTGCACAACTGCCCGGGCGCGGCCCGGTGCGGCGGCCGGATCTATCCCCGGGTCCGGGCCCCAGATTCCCACTCGAAAGCTAGCGCCCGATCAGGGCGGGGGTTCGGGAGTGCCCCCGAATTTCCCTCACCCGGAGCGGGGGTTACAGGGGACAGATCCGAAAATGCCTCCTGATTCTGCACTAGCCAGCAGATCCTTCGATGGCGCATAATCAGCAGGGTTCGAATCCCCGCGAGACCACAGTGAGGAGAGTTCGTTCCGATGCGTGGTGTCTTCTACACCGGCGATCGTACCGTCGCGGTGCGCGAAAAGGCGGACCCCCGGCCCGGGCCCGGCGAGGTGCTCGTCCAAATGCGGGCCGCGGCGGTGTGTGGCTCGGATCTTCATCGCTACCGCCTCCCCGTGGCGCAGCTCACCCACCTCGCCGATACGGTGGCTGGCCACGAGCCGGCGGGCGTCGTCGCCGAGGTCGGCGCGGGCGTGTTCCAGGTCAAGCCGGGCGATCGGGTGGTCGTCTACCATCGGCGCGGCTGCGGCCGCTGCGAGAGCTGCGCGCGCGGCGAGATCGGCTACTGCCGCCAGGCACGCGCCCACGGCAATGGCTGTGACGGGGGCGACGGCGATTATCTCCTGACCGACGAGCGAAACTGTCTCCCGCTCCCAGATGAGCTCTCGTTCGCCGCGGGGGCGCTGCTCGCCTGCAACTTTGGAACGGCCTATTGCGCCGCGCGTAAGCTCCGGCCGTACCACGGAACGACCCTCGCCGTCTTCGGGCTGGGACCGGTCGGGCTGTGCAGCGTCCTCGTCGCCAAGACGATGGGCGCCCGGGTGATCGGCGTCGACGTCGCCCCGGCGCGACTCGAGCTGGCGCGCTCGATCGGCGCGGCCGAGGTGATCGACGCCAGCCAGGGCGACACCGCCGCTGCGGTGCGCGACCTCACCGACGGTCGAGGCGCCGACTACGCGATCGAGACGTCGGGCAGCACCGTGGCGCAGCTCGCCCTGGTACGGTCGCTGGCGCGCAACGGCGAGGCCTCCATCGTCGGCTTCGGGCACGGGCAGGCGTCGGTGCATCTCTCGGAGATCATCGACCGTCAGCTCATCCTGCGGGGATCGAGTATCTTCGGGCTTGGCGACTACTACGACATGCTCGAGTTCATTCGTCGCACGCGGGTGCCACTCGAGTCGGTGATCACCCACCGCTTCCCGATCGAGCGTGCGCCGGAAGCCTTCCGCCTGGCAGACCAGGCCGCGACCGGCAAGGTCGTGTTCGAGTGGCCGGAGTAAGGAGGTACAGCGTGGCTGAGACGATGCGCGTGGCGATCGGCCTTCCTGCCGACGCGACCGAGGAGCACCTCATCTTCGCGAAGCAGCTGGGGTGCTCGGGCGTCGTGCTTCCGACGCCGAAGGTGCTGCCGGGAGAGCACCGCTGGGAGTACGAGGATCTCCGTCGGCTCCGCGAATGGGTCGAGAGCTTCGATCTGCGCCTGGAGGCGATCCAGAACTGGCCGCCGCGCTTCTTCGACAAGGTGCGGCTGGGCCTGCCCGGGCGCGATGAGCAGATCGAGCACTGCCAGGCGACGATTCGCAACCTCGGGCGGGCCGGTATTCCGATCCTTGGCTACAACTGGCGCCCGAATCAGCTTTACCGGACCGGTACCAGGCCCGGTCGCGGGGGCGCCGAGGTCACCGTCTTCGACCTCGCGGAGGCGAAAGATCTTCCCCTGAGCCACGGGCGTGAATACTCCGCCGACGAGCTCTGGGCGAACTACGAGTACTTCGTCAGGGCGGTGATCCCCGTCGCCGAGGAGGCGGGCGTGCGACTGGCGCTTCATCCCGACGACCCGCCCGGCCCGTCGATCGGCGGCGTGGCGCGAATCTTCAGCAGCTTCGAGGGGTTCGAGCGCGGCTCGCGCATCGTCGACAGCCCGAGCTGGGCAATGCTCTTCTGCGTCGGCTGCTGGTCGGAGATGGGCGGGCAGGAGAACGTACTCCGCGGTATCCGTCACTTTGGCCCGCGCGGCAAGATCGCCTACGTCCACTTCCGCGACGTCCAGGGCATCGGCGACCAGTTTGCCGAGTGCTTCATCGGCGAGGGGAACCTCGACGTCACGACGGTCATGCGCGCTCTCCTGGAGGTGGGCTTCAACGGCTTCTTGATCGACGACCACGTGCCCCACATGGTCGGTGACACTGGCTGGGCGCCGCGCGGCCGTGCCTACTCGACCGGCTATCTGATGGGCCTGCTGCGCGCGGTGAGCGATCTGAATGCGTAATGCGTAAAACGTAAGGCGTGGGGAGGAAGATGCAAGACGCGAGGGCAGCCGTGCACGCAGGCGGACCTGGTCGGGAGGGATCGGTACGACCCGCGCCACGGACGATTCAGGCGGGTAACGCGGCCACGGCCGAGGGGTCGAGCCAGCGTAGCTTGTCTGGATTGACGACCGCGTAGATCCGCCGAATGCGATCCGCTTCGATCTCGAGGATCACGGCACCGTAAGGACGATGATCGACACAGGCGACGATCGCCGGCTGCCCGTTGACCTCGTCGATGCGAACCCGCGCGTTCGGCGGTAGCCAGCGCATCCCTCCCAGCAGACCGCGAGCGACTTTGTCTGGCCCCTGGATGGGTTTGAGCCCGGCCCGAATTTTCCCCGCGCTGTCCGCGGTAAAGACGACGTCGTCGGTCAGCAGATCCAGCAGCCCCTGCAGGTCACCGCTGGTGCTGGCACGCAGGAACTGCTCGGTGATGCGCTCCGGCTGGTCCGGATCGACGTCGAACCGCCGTCGACGCTCGCCGAGGTGCTTGCGCGCGCGGTGCAGAATCTGGCGACAGTTGGCCTCGCTCTTCCCGACGATCGCGGCGATCTCCGCGAAGTCGTAATCGAACACGTCGCGCAGCAGAAAGACCGCGCGCTCCAGTGGCCCGAGACTCTCCAGCATCACCAGGAAGGCGAAGGATAGCGACTCGGCGAGAACCACCGTCTCGGTCAAATCGGGACGCTGGCCGGTGAGAACTGGCTCGGGCAGCCAGGGCCCGACGTACACCTCGCGTCGCGCCCTGGCCGAGCGTAGCTGATCGATGCAGAGCCGCACGACGACCGTCAACAGGTACGCCCGGGGCGACTGAACCGGCGCCTCGTCGGCCCGCAGCCAGCGCAGAAAGGCCTCCTGGACGATGTCCTCGGCATCTGTCGCACTGCCCAGCATCCGGTAGGCGATGGAGAAGAGCAGTCCACGGTATCGATCGAAGACCTGGGCGCTCTCGTCGTCCCTGGCGCCGCCGATTTCTGCTTGCTTTCCTGTACTCGTCACGTCCTCCTTCACCGGAGACTACCTGTCGGTCGATCGAAAACCAATCGAACCGGCGCGGGGAGGATTGGCTCGAGGAGATCATCTCCCCGACGCCGGCTCTCGTGCCTCCGTCAATACAGCGCTGAGCGGACACGGTGGGCCGGTGGTGGGCACCAGCAGCCACGCCCGGCGCGACCTCACGCCCCACCCCCGCTCTAGAACATTACAGCATCGCCGTGGCAGTCGCCACGGCTTCCCTCGAGAAGGCCGTCTCGCGAAGCACCAGCCGTGCTGCCTGGCGAGCGCTGGCCGCGCTCGCATCAACCAGGAATCCTTCGGGACCGACCCAGTCGCCGGCCAGATAGAGATTGTCGAGACCGGGTACTCGCGGGCCCGGTCGGCCGGCGAATCCGCCACTGCTGGCCATCGGAAGAGCGCCGACCGCCTCGATCCGCGGCAGGTAGAAGCGCCGGATCAGCAGGTCGCGCCAGCCGGGCAGCGCCGTGTCGAGCAGATCCTCCAGATCCCGCTCGTCGTCGCGGGGGTCGGTGGGACGGCTGAGATCGAGCTGCTTGAAGGTGTAGACCAGCGCCCCTCCCTCCGGGGCGACGCGCGAATAGATCGACTGCGTCGTCAGGAAGCGCGGACGTTCCAGGTCCTGAACGATCGTGTAGCGCGACGCCGGCAGCTGGCGCAGGGCAACGTCGAGACAGGCGAGGCGCGCCGGAACGAGCGAGTCGACTGCCTCTCGGAGAGGGCTGAAGCTGCCGTCGTCGACGAGCTTCACCGCCTCGCGCGGGCTGGTCGCGACGATCACCGCGGACGCCTCCACCAGCCGACCATCGCGCAGGCGCACGCCGCGAACGCGTCCAGCCTGATGCTCGATGGCCTCGACGTGAGTGCCGCTCGCGAGGCGCGCTCCGGCCCGCTCGGCGACCTGGCGCAGCGCGTCGACCAGCGTCTGCCAGCCCCCGTCGACGTAGTGGACCGGGTGCGCGAGCGAGCGTTGCAGCTTGTCGACGAAGACCTCTGCGCTCACCAGGTCGAGAGACGCGCTGTAGACAAAGGTGTGCGCGAGTGCTGCTAGAAGCTGACGCACTGCTGGTCGGCGAACCCCGCTCTGCAGCCACTCCTGCACGCTGAGCCGCGCCAACGCGCGGGCGTCGAGTCGCGGAAGAACGGCGAACAGGCGGCCAAGCTCCAGCTTATCGAGCGTGCTCAGAAAATCACTTCGCAACAGCTCGAGCGGGCCGGACGGAAGAATGTGAAACCTGCCCTGCCGCAGTACGAAGGTCTCTTTCGGGCTTCCGTACCGGTAGCTGATCCCAAGCTCCTGAAAGACCGACGAAGCGGCGCCACCCGTGTAGAGCGCGTGGATGCCCCGGTTGAACCTGTACCCATCGCTGGTCCGCGTGGCGGCCCGCCCTCCCAGGTTCGACGCCTTCTCGAAGAGCGTGACTGCGACGCCCGCTCGGGCGAGGTAGCCGGCCGCGATGAGCCCGGTCATTCCTCCGCCGACCACGACGACGTCCGTGCGCGTGAAACGTGCTTCCATGGTGAAAGCCAGACCTCCCTTCACTTCGTCGTGACGATTGACGCAAACCAGACGAAAGAGGGACGTCGTTTGTGACAGATCGCGATCACTGCGTGACACGGACAGCTCAGACCGTGGGCGTGGTGTGCAGTGCGTCTCGCGCCTCGGGTCGGGCCGGGGCGACCGGGAGACCGAGCCCCGGGGAAGGCGATGATACAATGGAAACGGGCGCTGTACGGACCTCCCCAGAGTGCGCCTCACGCAGATCACCGGCTGGATTCGATCATCCGAAGAGAGGTTGCCAATGCCCACGGTACAATTCGATCTCAAGCTCCCCCCACAGAACATCACCTGGGCCGACTATCGCGCCGCCGCGCTCATCGCCGATGGCCTGGCGTTCGGGACGTTCTGGACCTGGGATCACCTGTTCCCGATCTTCGGCGACATGGACGCCGCCGAGCACGAGTGCTACACGACCCTGGCGGCGCTGGCCGAGGCGACCAAACGAATTCGTATCGGCGCTCACGTCAGCGGCGTCATGTACCGCAACCCCGCGCTTCAGATCAAGCTGGCGACCGAGATCGACGTCATCTCGAACGGACGGTTCGACTTCGGCATCGGCGCGGCCTGGGCCGAGCGCGAGTTCCGCGCGTTCAACATCCCCTTCCCGCCGCCGAAGGATCGGATCGGGACGCTCCGCGAGACGCTCGACCTGGCCAAGAAGGTCTGGAGTGGCGACCCACGCAAGAAAGTCACCTACGAGGGAAAGTACGTCACGGCGCGGGAGCTGTTCATCAATCCCCAGCCGGTCCAGAAGCCGCATCCGCCGATCGTGATCGGCGGGGGTGGTGAGCAATTGACGCTGCGCGTCGTCGCCCGCCACGCCGACGTCTGGCACGGTTTTGGTGACCTGGCGACGCTCAAGCGCAAGATCGACCTGATCGACGCCTACGCGCGCGATTACGGCCGCGATGGCGCCGAGATCGTCAAATCGACCGACGCGCCGATCTGGGTCGGAGAGCTCGACGACGTGGCGCTCGCGCGTCTGACCAGAGCCACCGGCCGTTCGGCCGATCAGCTCCGCGGCTCGATTCTGCACGGCGACCCGGCGACGATCGTCCAGAAGCTTCAGCCGTACGTCGACCTCGGAATTCGACGCTTCATCGTCAGCGCCTGGAGCCCCGACCTCGCCGATAACTGGCGCCGCGTCTCCGAGGAGATCATCCCGCGCTTCGCCAGCTGAGGTCCTCGAGGCGAGGACGGTCGACGAAGTAGACGAGGTGCGCCGGGCAGCGGCAGTCGGACGCGCCGAAGCGCGGAACGGGCGTCGCGGCTGTCGCGAGAGCGCGCACCGCCCGGGCGAGATCGCACTCGCGGTGAACCCGCCCGGGAAATCGTCGCACCTCGCAGATCTCGGCGACCTGCCGCAGATAATCGACGTGCCAGCGCGGAGCCCGAGACGGGTGGAGATGGTGTGCCAGGCGCTGCTCGAGGCCGCCGAGCGCGCTCCCCGCGTAGACGTACCAGCCGGGCGCAAAGTCAAACCGGCCGAGCTTTCCAACGCTGATCGTACGTGAGCGATCCAGGCGAAGAAGGAGCAGATAGCTCCCCGGCTCGCGTCTGGCCACCGGGCCTCGAATCAGCCTGTCGCGCTCGATGCTTCGGCGTCCGCGCCAACCTTGCTCAGGCCGGTCTCCTCGCCGTAGGCCCATCCGTCGAGCTCGGGCCAGGACACGCCGATCTGACTGAGGATGGTGATGACGTGGGCGCGATGCTCGGTCGCGTGATTGATCGCCTGGATCATCGGAACGGCGACCGACATCGCGTAGGGCTGACCCTGCCGCGTCCCGCGCAGGGTCTTGTCAGGATCGACGCGCCCGGCCAGTGCGATCAGCCGCTCGCCGCTCCAGCGCGCCCGCTCCGTCAGGTCGGCGATGCCGGGGAAGGCGTCTCCGGAGCGAAGCGGTCGCTCGGGTGCCTCGCCAGTCAACAGCGCGACGTAGCGTTGCTCCGCGGCGACGAGGTGGACGAGAGTATCGCGAATGCGCCCGTAGGTTCCCGGCGCGCTCGCGTCGAGCTGGTCGTCGGCCAGCTTGCCGCACGTCTCGAGTAAATGCAGGTTGGCCCAGAGATTGTGCTTGAACATCTCCTCGAGAATCGAGGCCATCACCATCCTCCGATCATTTGTTCGGTGGCGACCATTATAGCCGGGCCTGGCCAGGTTGGCAAGAGGGCAGCTGCGCCTCTGCCCCTGAGCTCCCTAGCGGGCCAGCGCACCCATCGGATCCCAGGCCGGTAGGACGATTGGCGGGAGGGTGAGGGCTTGCTGAAGCTCGGGGGGAAGATAGCTCTTCCGCGCGGCAATCTCGAAGGTGTATTCGTCGAACCAGGAGTCGTTCATCGTGTAGAAGCCCTTCTGGCCGTTATCCTCGCCCCAGCTATTCTCGACGCGCCAGCGCCGCGGCACCCCGTCCACCAGATCGACGCCGGTAAAGAGCATCGCGTGGGTCATCTGCGTCTCGTGGTAGATCAGCCGCGCCGCCTTGTCGAGCGTGAACTCGGTCTGATAGAGCGTCCTGTAGTCGTAGAGATCCTTGTCCCAGATGCCGAGGTCGCGCCGCATCATCTTGCCGACGTCGCAGCCGAACCAGACCGGCTCGCCATCCTCGATCGTGCGCTGGGCGATGCTCTTCATCGTCTGGATATCGACGTTGAGGTAGGTGACGATCGCCCCGCCGACGACGTTGCCGAGATACTCGACGGTGAAGGTCCGGTTGTAGGGGCTGGTCGGACGCGGATCGTTCACCAGACAGACGTACTCGTCGAGCGGTAGGTCGACGTACTTCGCCGCGAACTCCTGAGGGGTTAGATTCTCCTCGCGGTGAAAGACTTTGTCCTGGTCGGTCCACTGCCAGGTGAACCGCTCTGGCGGCGTGCCGAGGTGGATGCAGAGGATGCGATAGATGACCGCGAGAATCTCCTGCTTGGCCTCGCGCAGCGCCTGGACGCTGGCGCCAGCCGCGTGGAGGTCGCGGATCGTCTTCGCGCCTTCGCGCAGCTTCTGGCGCAGGATCGCGTTCATGCGCATGGTGTTCGACGAGCTTTCGGTCTCGGGCATGAATGCCTTGGGCACGAGCCCGTGCTTCCTGACCAGGTTCACGAACATGTTCCACTGGCCGCCGTCGTCGATCGGCCGGCTCAGCAGGAACGCGACCGTGCGATCGTCGACGTCCCGCTCGCGCGTCTCGATGATCGCTTCGAGGAAGTAGTTGGCGCGCTCGAGCTTATCCCAGAAGAGCGTAAACGTCTGGCTGAACTCGAAGCTCTTGAGACCCATCTTCTTCATCGCGCCCACGCGGAAGAGGTTGAGCGCGGCGAACATCCAGCACCGCCCCGAGCGTTTCTGGTTTGTCACCGACCAGTCGTCGAGCCGGTGCGAGAAGGTGTGATCCGTGGCGGCGACGATCGAGCGATTCAGCGCGACGTCGTCGACCGTGATCTGGGTCACGGCGTTCTGGGCGAGTCGGTTGCTGGGGCTTGCCGCGAACTCCTGGCGGAGCCGGGCGACGAGCTCGCCCGCGAGTGCGCCCGCGTGACCCTCGGATACCTCCGCGGTCGTGCGGGAAAGCGGCGGCTGCGTTACGGTCATGGTGTACGCTCCTTGTGGCAGGTTTGATCCGGATGGTTGATCTCTACAATACCATGCTTCCGCTCGGTTCGGATCCGTGGCGGCGAACGGCGCGAGACCGGGGATGGCGCGCTAATCGCGGTCTCCTTCTCGAAGCGTCTCATCGGCGGTACAGTCGGACGCGCCCGCGGCCGCGCGGCGGATGATCGCGGTCAGTATACCCTCGCCCTGGTGCTTGCCGACGAGCTCCACTGCACCGGCCTCGATCGCGCGGGCGCGCGTCTGCGGGTCGTCGTAGAGCGTGAGGATCACGACCCGGCTCTCGGGCGCGACCGTCCGCAAAGCGGCGGCGACGGCGATCCCGTCCATGAGCGGCATCGCGACGTCCAGAAGTACGACGTCGGGATGTAGCTCGGCGGCCCGCGCCAGCGCCTCCTGACCGTCTCCCGCCTCGCCGACGACGTCGAGATCGGCCTCGAGCGCGAATGCCATGCGCAGACCCTGACGAACGATCGGCTGATCGTCGACGATGAGGATTCGGATCGGTCTGGTGCCTCGGGATGGCAGCGGCGGCTCACGCACGTTGGCTCGCGGCCTGGCGCGAAGCCGATCTCGCGGTGCAGATCGGGCTGGCGGTCGGCGCGGATCTCCGGCGCTCCCCAATCCCCGCCGCGCTTCGCCCCGGAAGAAACGTCACGTCATACCATGTCATGCCATACCTCCTGCCGAACGGCGTTGCGTCGTGTCCTGTGATCTCCCACGCGGTAAGGGCCCGGCGTCTCCGCGCGTGATGCTACGTCGCCGACGACCACCCGTCGTCGTGCAAAGGTTCCAGGCTGACCCCGACGTTAGTCGGAGACGCGAGGCTGACCGTGGAACGCCCCCGAAGATCCGGAGCGTCCAGACAGAGCGCGAAGGCGTCTCTCGGCCAAAAGGCGGATGCGCAGCCAGGGCCATGGTTCGAAGATCTGGTCAGTCCGTCGTCGGGCGCGCAGCCACGTGGGCTCGCGTACAGTTATGGTGCCGCAGGGAATGCGGACGCTCATCCAATGGCGGCAAACCGAGGCAGCGCTCGCCTCGACCCACCGTTCGACGGTGGGAACGGTAACTCCGGGCTGCAGCCAGCGCACCAAAGGTCGTGATTCCACACGTGATGAGAGAGGTGAAAGACAGTGAAGAAGCTCAAAGCACTCCTGGCAGGTATGACCGTCGTCGCGGCTCTCTCGCTTCCGATGACCGCATTCGCCGACTCCTGTTTCAACGCGAGCCGCCCGGCGCCCCCAAACTACGTCGCCGGCTCTGGCCCGCTCATTCGTGGTAACTGGGTCTGGCTCCCCAGTATCGGCGTCGACTTTCCCGCCTGGGGATTTGCGACGCCGGGCTCCCCGGATTCGGCGCTGTTCCCGGATGCGAACGGGAACTACACGGACGGCAAGACCTGGTCGTTGCTCGGCGAGAGCGCGATGTGCCAGCAGCGAACCGACGGCATCGCCAACCGCCAGATCACGAACGGGATTCAGAGCGGCTGTATCTAGCCCGGTCGTGGAGGTCGAGGACGGGAGCTCCCGTCCTCGACCTCCGTTCTACTTCGGTCTCGCCCGGCCCGCCGGCGTCGCCCGGGAGCTTCCTCATGCTGCGACCGTGCCTGCTCTTAGACAAATCGCGATCGCCCGTGTAGAGTATGCGTCGAGAGATCTATCGCCCCTCCACGAAGCGGTCAGCGTGGCCAGCCCGGCTGCGCCGTCGGGACCGTGGGTGGGCGAACGGGGGAGCGTGGTGGACCGCGTGGAGCGATCACTGACCGATCGGGATGGCTGGGAGCCTACCCTCTACGACACCAAGCTTGGGTTCAACACTGGCTTTGGACAGGACCTCGTCGAGCTGCTGGCACCACGGCCGGGCGAGACGATCCTTGACCTCGGCTGCGGCACCGGCGACCTCGCCCATCGGATCGCCGCGAGGGGCGCGACGGTCATCGGGATCGACCGCTCGCCGACGATGCTCGGGCGCGCGCGCGAGAAGTATCCGTCCATCGAGTTCGTCCAGGCCGATGGCCAGAACTTCGCCTTCCCGCCAGCAACGTTCGACGCGGTGTTCTCCAACGCCGCGCTCCACTGGATGAAGGACGCGGCCGGGGTGGTGGCGTGCGTCTGGAACGTCCTGAAGCCCGGTGGCCGATTCGTCGCCGAGTTTGGCGGCAAGGGAAACATCCAGGCCGTCGTCGAGGCGATCACCGCGGTACTCGGTGCGGCCGGATACCCCGTCGACGGGCGCAATCCCTGGTACTACCCGACCATCGGCGAATACGCGACGCTGCTCGAGCGGCAGGGCTTCCGCGTGACGCGGGCGTTGCACTTCGACCGACCGACCCGCCTCGACGACGGCGAGCGCGGGCTGGAGAACTGGCTGACGATGTTCGCCGGGACGTTCTTCGAGGGCATCCCCGACTCCCAGCGAGCCGCGCTCTACGCGAGTATCGCCAGCCGCCTGCGACCTCTCCTCTTCCACGACGGCACCTGGGTGATCGACTACGTTCGCCTCCGGGTCGTGGCGGTGCGGGAGCGGTAAGGGCCGCGTGCTCGGGAGCATGGCACCGGGGGAAAAACGTGCCACGCGACCCGCAGAGCGAACGCGGCAGGATGGATCGCCGCCGTGGTGCGCTGGACCTCTTGCCTGGCGGGCGTCGAGAATCCCGGCGCGAGGACGGTGGCAGTGCTGCTGCGCACGGGCAAGGTACGCCGTGCGGGGTGCGTCCTTCGGTTTGCGCATCAGCGCTCCGGGAGGAAGCGATGAGTCCGGTCGATCGTGGCCTTACCCTCGCGCTCGTTGGCGATCTCTACGTCAACCGTGCCGATCCGGCCACGATCTTCGCCCCGACCGCTGCCCTGCTGCGTGATGCCGACGTGCGGTTCGGAAACTGCGAAACGCCAATCTCCGACGTCGGGGAACCCTGGCCGGGGAAGCCGCTCGCCAACAACTGCCTCGCCATGCCGCCCTCGAGCGCGGCGGCGATCGCCGCCGCCGGCTTCGACGCGGTAGGTCTTGCGAGCAACCATGCGCTCGACTTCGGAACCCGTGCGCTCTTGCGTACCGTCGAGCTACTCGACGCGCAGGGTATCCGGCACGCCGGGGCCGGGCGGACCCGTGACGAGGCGCATCAGCCGGCGGTCGTGTCGAAGAACGGCGTCACGATCGCCTTCCTTGCCTACTCCTCGGTCTATCTGCCCGGCTGGGAGGCGACGGCGGACCGAGCCGGTATCGCCACGGTCCACGTCGAGACCGCCTACAAGCCACACCCGCGGATTCACGAGCAGCCGGGTGGGCCGGCCACGACGCTGACCTTCCCCGATCCAACCGACGTCGCGCGGGTAATGGACGACATTGCCCGGGCGAAGCGCCACGCCGATATCGTGGTCGTCTCCTGGCACTGGGGTGTGTCCGAGCGCTATCGCCTGCTCGTGCCCTACCAGATCGAGCTTGGCCATCGCGCGCTCGACGCCGGTGCCGATCTGGTCGTCGGCCATCACCCTCACCTGCTCCAGGGCGTCGAGATCTATCGAGGCAAGCCCCTGTTCTACAGCCTCGGCAACTTTGCCTTCGACATGCAGAATCCATGGTTTGGTGCCGAGACCGTCATTGTCCGATGTCGAATTCGTGATGGACGCATCCAGTCCGTATCGGTCATCCCCTGCCTGATCGACGAGACCTGCGTGCCGCGGCCGCTCGCTCCCGAGCAGGCAGCGCCCGTGATCCGCCTTCTCGAGGACGCATCGCGGGAATTCGGGACCAGGCTAGAGTGGCGCGCGGGGGAGCTCATCATCAGCTCGGGTGGTGGCGGACCCTGATGGTTCAGGGGTGCTCGCACCCGGTCACGCGATCACGATCCTCCGGGGAGCGCATCGCTCGGGGGAGGC
>CADDYW010000076.1 GCA_902810745.1 Chloroflexota bacterium
GTCCGACACGGGATGAGACGGCTCCATCCGGAGGTGGATTCAGGTAATGAGCAACAAGTGATGCGGGATGAGGAATGAGTGATGCGGGATGCGCGATGAGTCACGGGGGATCGGCCTCTCCTCATCACCCATCACTCATTCCTCCTCACTTCTCTTCGCGGCGTCACTGGTCGAGCAGGCCGAGCTCGCGCGCGCGCATCACCGCCTCGAGGCGGTCGGCCACCTGGAGCTTGGCGAAGAGGTTGTGGACGTGCGTCTTGACCGTGCTGACGGCGACGACGAGCTGGCGCGCGATCTCCTGGTTGGAGCGTCCGCGCGCGAGCAGGAGGAGGACGTCACGCTCGCGTGCGCTCAGCGGCTCGATCAGTCGCGGAGGACCGACGTCGAGCGGTTGGACCGCGCTCGGCCGATCGAAGGCAGCGAGCAGCGTGTCGACGTAGCGGCGCAGAACGCTCCCTTTCGGCAGCTTCTCACGCAGCCGGGCAAGGAGGGCGCGCATCGGCACGCCCTCGTCGACAAAGGCCCGAACGTAGCCCTCCGGCACGGCGAGCGCGAGCGCCCGCTCGAGCGTTTCCAGCGCCTTCGCGGACTCACCCCGCGCCTGCCAGGCGAGCGCCTGCAGCGCACGTAACCCAATCGCGTCGCCCGTTCGCTCCGCGGCCTCGGCCTCGCGCAGCAGGCGCTCCAGCAGGTCGGCCACCTCGGTCAGTCGCTGCTGGGCGATCAGGATGCGCGCGTACGTGACGGCCTCGAACGCGTGGGACAGATTCGCGCGATCGAGCGCGTCGTCGTCGATCAGCTCGAGCTCGCGGGCCCAGCGCTCGGCGTTGTCGAGCCGTCCCTGGCGCAACGCCAGCAGTGCACGCGCTGCCCCGGCCAGGGCCCGGGTCCAGGGAAAGGTTGCATTCGAGCGAATGATCTGCTCGATACGCTGAGCAGCCTCGACCGCCGCTGCTGCCCGTCCTTCCGCCTGGTGGACGAGCATCAGACGCACGAGTCCATCGACCTCGTCTTCGGGGTTGGCCCACTGCTCGCCGAGCGCCATGGCCTTCTCGGCGGCAAGCCTGGCGCCGACGAGGTCGTTTCGCTCGTAGAGGATCGTGGCGAGGCCGGAATAGGCTCCTCCCGCCAGCGCGGCCAGCGCGCCACCCCGTGATTCGCTCACCTGAATCACCTGGTGCAGAAGATCCACGGCCTGACGCAGACGTCCCTGGCTCATCAGCAGGTAGGCGCGCAGGCGGAGCGCCAGCGTCGCCATCGGCAGGTTGTCCGCCGCGAAGCTCAAGCGGCTCGCTTCGACCAGGGCGTCGTTCGCGGCGTGCAGATCGCCCTCGACCTCGTGGGCGAGACCGAGGGTGAGGACGGCGCTGGCGCGGCTGAAGACATCCTGCTCGGGCAGCGTTTCGAGGGCGGTCCGAGCGTAATGGATCGCCGTGGCGGCATCAGCCCGCATCGCCGCGAGCGCTGCCTTCAGACCGGCCACTTCGCCGGCCAGGTCTCGCCGATCCGAGTCGGCGGCGGCCGGGTGCTGCTCGTCGGGCGCGGAGGCCAGCCATCGCTCGGCGTAGGAGATCCAGCGCTCGGCGCCGTCGAGCCGACCGGACGAGAGCAGCGCCCCGGCGTGATACAGACAGAGACGCGGGCGGGCGGCGATGGCCTCCTCGGGAAGGCGTCCGATCAAGCTGAGCACGGCTGAATGCTCGTTGCGCACCAGCATCGCGCGCGCCGACTGCTCGATCAGTCGCGCGGCGTCGGCGACGTCCGGGATGGCGAACAGGTGCTCGGCCGCCTCGGTGATCAATCCTTCGCCTTCCAGCCAGCGCGCCGCGCGTCGGTGCAGGTCGGGGATCTCGGCGGCGTGCTCCTCGCGGAGCCGGTGGCGCAGCAGGTCGGCAAAGAGGTGATCGTAGCGGTACCAGCGCCCTTCGTCGTCGAGAGGGATCAGGAAGAGATCGGCCTGCGCCAGGCGCGCGAGCATCGCCTGCCCGTCGTGCTGACCGGTGAGCGCGTCGCAGAGCGATCCACACAGCCGGTCGAGAATCGCGGTCCGGACCAGGAACGATTGGATCTCGGGCGGCTGGGCGGCCAGGACCTCCTCTCCGAGGTAGGTCAGGACGTGGCGGTGACTGCCGCCGAAGCTGGCGATGAATCGCGACGGATCCGGGTGACCCTGGAGCGATAGTCCGGCCAGCTGAAGCCCGGCAGCCCAGCCGTCGGTTCGCTCGGCGAGCCGGGCCACGTCCTCGGCAGACAGGCGCAGCCCCATGACCTCGGTGAGCCAGGTGCGCACCTCATCTGGCTGGAAGCGCAGGTCGTCGGCGCGAATCTCGATGACCTGATCGTAGGCGCGGAGGCGGGCGAGCGGCAGGGGTGGCTCGCTCCGACTGGCCAGGTAGAGGTGCAGCTGAGCCGGTGGGTGCGCGAGCAGGAAGTCGACTGACTCGTGGATGGCCGGCGCGGTGATCAGGTGATAGTCGTCGAGGACGAGGAGCACGTCGTCCGCCAGCGCGGCGATGGCGTTGATCAGCGTACGCAGCACAGTCGCGAGCGGCGGTGGATGCGGAAGCTGCAGCATCGCCAGCGGGGTGGTGGCCAGGCCAGGGTGAGCGCTTTCGAGCGCGGTGAGCGCGTAGGTCCAGAACTGGATCGGATCGTTATCGCCGGCATCCAGCGACACCCACGCCGCCGGGCCGGGCGCGCGCGGCAGCCAGGCGCAGAGCGACGTCGTCTTGCCGAAGCCGGCCGGGGCCGCGAGAACGGTCAGTGGCCGCTCCAGCCCGCGATCCAGCCGCTGGAAGACGCGGGGACGGCTCAGGAGACGGTTGGGCGCGCGCGGCACGTGCAGCTTGGTCGACAGGATGACCGACGAGGGCGACGCGACGTTGGCCGTCACGACTCGTCGGCTTCCCGCGCCGGGCTCGGCGGCGGGCACCGCGTAGGCGGCTCGGTCACGGGCAACCGGATCGGCGGCCGACCAAGGCTCGGCCCCGGTTTCCTGGAGGAGGGCATCGTCGGCGAGGCTCGCCAGTGCCGCGGCGACCTCTTCGAGGCGCGCCAGCGAGACGTCGGCGGTGCGACCGAGATAGCGCTTTGCCATTCGGCCGCGCGCGCGGCGATAGGCGTACCAGTAGGCCCCGCCGCGCTGGACCATCTCCTTGCGGACCGTGCACGCGTCGCCGGATCTACTCTGAAACGAGAAAGACGCGACGCCGTCGAGCCACTCGAACCAGGCGGGGCCGTCCGGATCGATTCCGAGGGACTCGCCACCCGGGCCGTTCCGCAGGTCATAGGCGCCGGTCTCCGGGTACCAGCAGAGCAGGTACGGTGCGCGCCGGGGCATTCAGCACTCCGTCAGGGACCGGCAGGCGGTGCTACCTAACCGGTCAGAACGAGGATCAGTCTACCACGATCGGCGGTTAGGTAGCAAAAGAGATCCAGCTGTCCACTCCGCGCGGGGCTATCCCGAGGGACGGCGGAGGTCGAGCCCATCGGCGGGGAATCGCTCGTCGAAGGTGTAGAGGGTCTCGATGCCCGAGGCACGTGCGTCGGCGTTGATCAGCGCGTCGGCGAAGCTCACCCGTCCGGAAGGACGACAGAGCAGCAATGCGCTCGCGACCAGATTCCTATCGACGCCGAGCACGCGAATATTGCGCTTCCTGAGCAGCCCGACAAGCTGATCGACGACGAGTTCCCGAGGGACACCATAATGGCGGTGCAGCACGAAGGCGGTCTCGGCGAGGACGACCAGGCTGATGGCAATCTGCGCGTTGCTATCCAGCACGGCCGCCGCGGCCCGGCCGGCCGCCGGATCGTCCGCGAGAAAGTATCGCACCAGCACGCTCGTGTCGACGGCATCCATCAGGGACGCGGCTCCGCCGCGGTGTGCTGCACCCAACCGGCTTCTTTCTCCGCGGCATAATCCGTCACCGGACCACGCGCGTAAGCGTGAAGACTGCCCGCGAGCGAGCGATCGTGCTCGGGCGGCAGGAAGCGCACCTCTAGATGATCGCCGACGACGGTCTGGACGGCGATCCACCCCGGCTGAATTCCGAGCTTCTCGCGCGCCGCCTGCTCGATGACGACCTGGTACTTCGCGCCGACGGTTGCCATACCGACCAGCTCTCCGTAGGATGCAGGGCTCGACAGCACAAGACCGATCTCTGCCTCTCGACGCTCCGCGAGTACGTCGAGGCCCTGGATGGACAACTGTGCATCCAGGCGGTGTTTCCCGACGCGCGTGTCACGATCCAGACGTTCGCCGACAGCGAGCACGCGGTCTCGGAGACGACCGGCGGGCGAGAAAGCAGATGGGGAGGGGGACAAAAAGGTGGCAGCCAGATAGTGACTCGTCCCCCCCCTCCTGCTGTACTGAACGCGGTAAACAAGTACGTCCATAGATTTCCGACGCGGTATCCGAGCCTAGCGTGCGATGGTGCCAATCCCCAGAAGACCTAGGGATTTCGCGGCTGTGGGGCCGATAGTCCCCGTTCAGGATAGGTGCCGGTCAGCAGGCGCCCTATGAAGCGGGTGAACCTACCGGCGCACAAGCGCCGAGAGCTAACTCCCACAGCACCGCGGGGTGTGCGCAGCGCTCTGCTCACCGGAGGGAGGTGGTCAGGCAAGCAGACACGTCCTGCATCACACACGCTGCCTCATCCAACGCGAAGTTCCGAAAGAGGAGATCACGTATGCCGTCCCTTCGCAGACACTTTTCTGCGTTTCCTTGCCAGCGTCTCCTCATCTATGGGTGCCTCGCCCTTCTCATTTGCGGGATACTCACCCCGCTGCTCAACGCCCGGGTGGCCTATGCAGTACAGCCACAACCCCTGACCGACTGGAGCTTCTACGTGGATACTCTCGACGCGAGTGTGGCGACGACGCTTGGTTGTAACCAGGGCCACTTCGATGCGAACAACGGCAACATCAACAGCCTGGTCGTCTTGGACTTTGGTGCGCAAACAGCCGATGGGAGTGGCACGGAGAAGGTTGGCTCGTATCCGTTCTTCATGTCGCGTTCGTACATCGAGCAATTCGCGGAGAATTTCGCGGATGCGTACTACCAGTGCACCGGGTCCGACCTGACGTCGATGCTCTGGCTCGCCGTCGGTACGAACAACAGTGCCAACACCAGCGGGTCGAACGGCTCGACCTGGGCATCGATTGTCAACGACATCAGCAACTACATCAACTCGAACAAAGATCATAATCAGGTCTACGTGGGTGGCGCGAGCGATATGGAGCAAGGGGCTGCCTGGGATGGCCCAACTCCAACCCGAGCGTGGGCCGACTCCTACTCGTCAGGCACCGGCCAACTGTACGTAGACTATGGTGATGCGGAGTGCCCGCAGTACGACACCGGTACTACCAACCAGGGCTGTGGGAGTAATGGCTGGACGCAGGCGGACGTATACTACGTCGCGTGGCAAGAGACACCAGCGAATAATACGCCCGAGATTTACCTCTGCTGCAATGAGACATCCTGGGAATACCTTTCGCTGTGGGGTGTCAATAACGGTCACACGAAAATTCAGCCAGAGGGGCCAATGGATTACAATGCCCTCAACAACTCCGACTACACGGCAGCACAAGCGTGGACGAACCTGTGGAACGCACTGAACAACAGCACGTACCCCCAGATCGCGACGAATATGACCTACTCCGTCGAGCAGCACTGTGCGACTGGCGTCACAGACTGCGTGACAAACAACGACTAGCATCAACGAGGCAATGCTCATGAGGCAGCCAACGCGGTCGCGGGCAGGCGCGACGGTCACCCGGGTTGTGGTCGTAGCACTGATTTTCGTCGTCCTCGGGACCGGTATTGCGGCAGCAACTGGACCCAATCCGTTTTCGTTCCCGTGGGATAGACCGGACCTACCCGCAGCCAAAGCGACGATGATCGCCAGGCAGGATCAAGCGATCCTCAACGCTCGCAAGACCCCTTACGCCAAGCCCCCCAAGGCGGTTGTTGATGCAACCATGACCGCCGTGGTCGTCCACAGAACCCAGTCGCCGTTACCGACCCCCACCTTCACGTCGGGAATCTTCCAGGGCGGTAGCGACGCGTTTGTCAACAGAGACTTCGGATCCGCGAACCACTGGGTCGGGGAGGTCAGTGGTACCTGGTACGATGTCTTCGCCGGGGTCCGTCACGATCCCGGTGCAGACACGAATCGTCACGGCGCCCTTATCGTCATCTCCTGCGCCAACCCGTGCCAGACTGGACATCAGCAGACGAGTCGATACGATGCGCCGACAGGCACCGCTGGGGTGAAGATCACAGGTGTGACCGGAACGACCATCACTCTCGTCAGCGAGACCGGTGCGACGCTGACGTTCGATCTCCTAACACACCAGTTCTCGGCGCCCAGGTAGTTTCCAGGGCAGAGCGCTCCACGAAACCGGTCTTGCGTCGAAGCCAGAACTCCCGCGCTGATCGAGGCTCAGCTTAGTGAGGGCAAGCTGAGCCTCATTGTCGCAGCGAGAGCCTTGCATAACCCCGCCTCAGGTAGTGACGAATGCGAGGACTTGTGATCGGCCGGTCATCAGGTCTGGCCGATTCTCCCGATAAGCGATGAGCGCGACGGCCAGCATCGCCGCGTTGACCAGGGGGGCATCGCGCCAGACCGCCTCCCAGCCTGGGACCGAGAAATACTTCCGGCCATCATAGCGCTTCAGAAAGGCGAAGTAGCGTTCGACGGCACTGCGGGGTGCCCGCCTGCGCCGCCACTGATCGAGAAAGACGGGCGTCGCGAGAAAGCGTTTGCCCAGACGGCGGAGGTTGTCGTCGATGACCGGGATGATCCCCACAGCGCGCATGAATGCGACGAAGCAGTAGGTAGAGTAGCCGGCGTCGGCGTCAAGGACGGCGATCTGCAGCCCATCGAGCCAGACCGCGCTGACCAAGAGAAACGGCGCGATGGCGATCTCGGCCCGACTGGCCGGCGTGATCACACAGAGATCGATGTCGGAGGAAGGAGGCGACCATCGTACAATATCCATTGGGCCTCTCCAGGGTGAGCCGTTTGGCTGATGTTCGACCACCCATTCTAGCTCCCTTGGAGAGGCCCCAACGAGCTTTGCAAGGCTCTCTTAATCTCAAAGAGTTGGACGCACGTCAGAGGACGTCCGGAAAGTGGCAGGCGGGTTGTGACGCCGGCGACGCGGTATACTATCACCGGATACCGTGCGGATGCCGGACAGAGCGATCGAGAAGACCAACGCGATGCGCCTGCTCGATCAGCGGCACATCGCCTACGAAGCATATACCTACGATCCATCCATTCACGTCGCGACCGAGGTCGCCCGCGTCCTCGGCTTCGCGCCGGACGAGGTCTACAAGACGCTCGTCGTCCTGCCGGAGGCATCGGCCGGCCAGCGCCGACGGCCGCTCCTGGTGATGATCGCCTCGCAGCGCGAGATGGATCCGCGGCTGCTCGCCCGGAGCGTTGGCGTCAAGAGCGTGCACATGGCCCCGAAGGTCGAGGCCGAGCGGCTGACCGGCCTCCAGATAGGCGGCATCGGCGCGCTCGCGCTGATCGGCAAGGGGTTCGAGGTCTACCTCGACGCACCCGCGCTCGCGCGCGAGCGCATCCTCGTCAACGGCGGACGGCGCGGTCTCAACCTCCGTCTGCGCGTGGCGGACCTGATCGCGCTGACCGGCGCCCGTGTCGTCGAGGCAACCGCGACCTGACGTCCTGTGCCCTGCATGGTAGAATGTCGCCAGCCGTGGTCGGAACGGCACGCCTCACCACCGAGACACGGAGAACTCAGAGGAAGTACCGAGAAGATTCCTTTTACTTCCCCTGTGTCCTCCGCGTCGACTCTGTGTCTCGGTGGTTGGCGTCCCCTGGCGTCCCAATCCTAAAGCGCTGCTCTTGACAGAGATACTCGCCGACGAGGGAGGATTCGTGGCTGAATCGAGTATCGTCACCTATCGCGGGCGCCAGATCGACCTCGCTCCGTACCTGCAGGGATTCCCTTATTCCGGCTTCGAGTCTCTGCCCGAGGCAAACCTGCTCCTCTACTTCCACGATCGACCCGATCGACGCCTGCTCAAGGTCCAGCCGCTCGATCGACCATTCGACCCTGCTATCGGTCGGGCGCTCGGCGACGTCGACTGGAACACGCGCAGCTTTCTGGCGCCCGAGTACGATCGCCGCCATCACGCGATTCTCTTCATCGGCGACGAGGCGAACGACGAGATCTTCAACGTCTACCGCCTTTCGCTCGATTCAGCCGAGCTGACCAGGCTGACCGACGTTCCCTACGTCTTCACCTTCGCGCTCGACCCGGACCAGCGCTTCCTGGCCTACGCCGCGCGCTACGCCGACGGACCGGACACCCGGGGCGAGCTACGCGTGCGCGACCTGGCGACCGGCGAGGATCGCCTCGTCATCGCCGATACGCCCGCGCTGCGCTTCACCTGGGGCAATCTGCTCTGGGGCGATGGACACCTTCTCGCCGCGATCAACCTGGAGGGCGATCGCAACCGGTCGAACCTCGCCTGGATCGACCTGAGCGCGCCGACGCTCGCGCCACTGCTCGACACCCGCCCGCAGCGGTCGATGCTCTCGGTGCTCGACGATTGGGTCGACGAGCGCGCCTGCCTGGTGGTCAGCAACGAGTCGGGCTACATGCAGGTCTACCGTCTCGACATAACTGACGGGACGTCGACGCGGCTGACCGACGAGCCCTACGACTACCGGTCGGTCCAGACGGTCAAGCGCAATGGGCGCGTCCTGGTCGCGACAGTCGTCGATCGTCCGCAGGACTCGCCGCTGCGCCTGCTCGATCCCTGCTCGGGCGAGATGCTCTGGGAGCACGTCGCCGAGGGCTCGGTCTACCTGATGCACTCGGGCGAGGAGCGGCTCTACGCCTGGTCGACGTCGCTCGCCGAGAAGTGGGCGATGTGGCGGCTGGAGGTGAATGAGCCGGTGCGCTTCGAGCGCGTCGCCTCGATGCCGCCGGAGATTCTCGCCGCCACGTCGCACGCCGTGGTCGAGCGGATCAGCTACCCGACGTTCGACGTCGATCCGAGCACCGGGCAGACGCGGCAGATCCACGCCTTCCTGCTCATCCCGCGCGAGCTGCCCCCGCCGGAGCGGCGGCAGGCGTTCGTGCTCGCGTTCTATGGCGGCGCCAACGCGTATCGCCAGGACTTCCAGATCCTGGTCGAAGCGGGCTTCATCGTGCTGAGCCCGGCCGTGCGCGGCTCGTTCGGCTTCGGCCGCGACTTCTACGCGCTGATCGACAAGGACCTGGGTGGGAACGAGATGATCGATCTGATCTACGGCGGACGGTACCTGCAGGAGCGCTTCGGCCTCTCGCCGCGCCAGATCGGTGTCTTCGGCGGAAGCCACGGCGGCTACGCGACGGTTCGCTCCCTGACCCTGCCGACGCCGATCAACGGCCGCGACGAGTCGTTCGACTGGGGCTTTGGCTGGGCGCACGCCGGGTTCTACGACATCACGACCTTCTGGCGCGACTGCAACATTCCCGACTGGGTGACCCAGAAGGCGGGCGACCCACGCACCGAGCGCGAGAAGCTGCTCGACCGCTCGCCGCTGACGCACGCGGAGCGTTTGCGCGCGCCGCTCTACCTGACCCACGGCGACCGCGATAACCGGGTACCGGTCGCGGAGAGCCGCGCCCTCGTCGCGCGTCTGCGCGAGCTTGGCAAGGACTTCCGCTACGACGAGTTCGCGGGCCACGGCCACCAGCTCAAAGGCATCGCCGCCCAGCAGCGGCTCTGGCAGGGCCTGCTCGCCTACCTCGAGGAAGCGACGTCGTGAGCGGGGGCCGAGAGCCCCTCCTTCGCCCTCCCCGTGGACGTGGCGGGAAGCTGCGTCCCCCGTGAACGGGGGACCACAGGGGAGTCCAGTGACCCGCCGGTCCAACATCGCCACTCCCCGCTCTAAGCCGACCTGCACACGCCTGGCACGCTGTACCGAGGCACCGAATCTAGCACTGGGCGATGGCTCGGGCAATTCGGAGGTGACCTTCCTCCTATTGCCATCCTCTCGTGGAACGTCGAGAATGAGTCAGCCGGGTCAAGAAGTCGCCTGGTTAAAGCCCTGAAAGCGAGCACACGACCGATGAACCGGCCGAGACGTCGAGAGCGTGATGGGCAGGCGTGACAGCGGGCTCTTTCTGGGAACGATCTGCATCGGGCTCATCCTCGGTGGGTTATGGGCTGCGCGCGGAACCTTTTCCGCATCGGCCCCGCGGACCACGCCGTCTCCCGCGTCGGCCCCGACCGGCGCCGGCACGGCCATCGTCCGGTCCCTCACGCCAGCACCCGCGGCCACTCCTCCGGTCGTGGCATCCCCCTCGCCGACGCCGTCTGCGGAGCAGAGCCCAAGTCGTCTTCCTGCCGCCGCCGAGCCAGTCTTCGTCGGCGCGGAGGTCGAAACCTCCTCCGGTAACCTGTACTACGCCCACCGGGACCTTGCCACCGTCGGCGACGGACCCGGGATCGACTTCGTGCGCGGCTACAACTCCATGGACACCCGCACCGGCCCGCTCGGCCCCGGCTGGACTTTCACCTACAACGCCTACGTCGTCGAAGTCAGCAACCTCGGACAAGTCTCGGGTGGGCCGCCGGGAACCTTGGGGAACGGTGCCAGCCCGCTCATCGCCGGCACCAGCGTCCGGGTCGTGCGCCGGGACGGCCGCACCGACTACTACCGCCTCCAGGGGACGAGCTATATCCCGCCCCCGGGTGTCTCCGATATCCTGCAGAAATTCACCCCACCGCTCGACGACGGCACGGTCTACCTCGTAACCCAGCAGGACCAGAGCACGCTCGGGTTCGACGCCAGGGGCCGGCTCATCTATCTGAAAGACCGGTCCGGCAACAAAACCACCCTGAAATACAATGGCCACGACCAACTCATCTCGATCGCCGATCCGGCGGCTCGCGGCGCGTTGACCTTGGACTACGACCCGCATACCGGCCGACTGGTCAGCGTTGCCGACTGGCTCACTCCCCCGCGGGTCGTGCGTTACGCCTACGACGACCAGGGCAGGCTGAGCGCGGTAACCGATCGTGAGGGAAACGTCACCCGTTACTCCTATAAGGGAGACCATCCCTGGCTCACGACGATCACCGACGCCAATGGCCACGCCGCCCTGACGATCGACTACTATCCCGACGGACGGGTCTCCACGCGCGTAGACGCCCTCGGCAACCGAAAGTCCCTGACCTACACCCGGAAACCGGATGGGTCCCAGGTCACCGTCGAGCAGTTCCCGCCCAGCGCCTTTGAGCCGACCTGGCAGACCGAGGTCACCGATACCTACGATCCCTTGGGTCGCATCATCCGGCGGGTAACCCGCCCGAGTTCGAGCGATTCACCCCTCGTCGAGGCCTGGACCTACGACGCGCGCTTCTTCCGAACCTCGGCTACCCGGAGCGGGGGCGAGACCGCGCGACCCAGGGGAACGCCGACAGCCGATGTCTCCGCTTTCCCGGCTCCGGGGCAGTATGTGCTGGATCCGACATCACAGATCCAGCAGGCCCTCGACGCCATCGACGGCGCCTCTCGCGTCACCAGGGACGCCTTCGGACGGGTCACCAGCTACGTCCTGCCCCGGGAGGACCTGCCCGGAGCCACCGAAGCACAGCGAACCATCCACGTGCGCTACGATCGCGAAGACCGTCTCCGCTTCCTCGACGCCGTCGATCCGACGACCGGCCAGCGAGTCACCACGGAGTTCCGGTACGATCCGGTTGGGAACCTGGTCGACATCCTGGCACCGCGGGGCCAGACCGCGCACTTCACCTACGACGCGCGTGATTCCCTGGTGGAAGCGCGCACCTCCGCCGGTCTCTCGGTTCGGTATACGTACGATGATCGAGGTGATCTCCAGCGGATTGTCGCCATCCCGAGCAAAGGGGCGAAAGCAGTGGCGGCCGATTACGCCTACGATGGATTGCATCGCCTCCGTCGGATCGTTAGGTACCCGAACTGGCCCGATACCACGCGTGCCGACGTGCTGGAGTACGCGTATGATGCAACGGGCCGTCCCTCCGCGTTCGTTTCGACGCGGCCGTAGGTCGCCCGTTTCGGGGCACGTGGACGCACACGAGCCTCACAGAAAGTCCAGGTCCAGCCATACCCGGGAGAAGTCGAGCCCGGCCAGCGCCTCGCGCTCGACGCAGACGTGCAGGACTCCTCCTCCAGCCCAATCCATTCCCGTCTGCTCCCCGCTATCTACCTGAAGCAGCAGACACCACTTCCGATGGATTTCGCGGAGATACTCCAGGTGCCGTTCGGGGTGATCGTAGACGTCGCGGAACCGCTCGTAGGGGATGCGCTGGGACTCCCTCTCCGCGTTGACGAGTGCCGATCCTCCCAAGCTGTAAGCATAGCCAAGCAGGTGCCCGCCCTGCTCCTCGCCGGTGCTCAAGGGAAGCGGCCAGAACATCCCATCGGGAGACCGCTCGAAACTGGAGGTGCCGCTTGACCGGTTAACCAGGAACTCCAGGTTGATGAGCGCGGTGCGCTCCTCTCGGCCGAGGCCGAGTGGCAGTATCTCGGGCCCATCGACCTCCGGCAGCGTCACATCCGTGGTGTAGCGGACCGCGCAGGGATGAAAGCGCCCGAGCTCGTTGAGAGCATCCGGCACCCCGCGTCGAATAAACGTGGCCGGATCGGCATCGAAATAGAGCACGCGCCAGCCCAGTGACTCGTCGATCTCCGGGTACTGATCTGGCGACGTTGATTCTGGCAGCCCCCAGCGCGCCGAGTACCGCGGCTCGCCGTCTGTCTCGTAGAAGATCGAGAGTAAGCCGTGGCGCGGGAGCGCACCGGACTGCTCGTACGGCGCAACCTCGGCCAGGTTGAGCTGGCCGATGAAGGCCATCGGCTCGTGCCACGCCGGCCATTCGACGCCAGCCGGCAGATCCGGGGAGCCACCGACTTTCGACGAGCCGATCGCGATGGCCGATTCCTCCACTCGATGGACCAGAATTCCCACGGCCGGTAGCGACAGATCGAGAAGCGCGTCGGCAACACGGGCCAGTCCGTGCTGCATCAGGATGTCTCGCAGCTCACCGCGGTTCAACGCCGTCCCTCCCGTGATCCGGAACTCACCTCAGCATACAAGAAAGGAACGGCGTGATCCAGGAGGAAAAACATCTCCAAGCCGGAGCTCGATTGCCATCGTCGAGTAAGCGGCTTCGTCCTCCGAAGCCGCGATGCGACCATGGCCCGTCCCGGCGAAGGGGAGGCGCCACGCGGGGGACGCCGGCCGACGCAACCTGGCTGGGAAGGAGCTCACGCGCGGGCCAGGCGCAGCCGCGCGTCCAGCACGACGGCGCCCTGGCCCGCCGCCCGCACCATCACCGGGTTCAGGTCTAGCTCGGCGACCTCGGGCACGTCCTCGACCAGCTGCGAAATCCGCAGCAGCAGCGAGCGGAGCGCGGGTACGTCGGCGGGCGGGCTGCCCCGGAAGCCGCGGAGCAGCTTCGCCGCCTTGACGCTGTCGATCAGCGCGTCGGCGTCGACGTCGGTCAGCGGCTGGAGGCGGAAGGCCACGTCGCCGATCACCTCGGCGGTGACGCCGCCCAGCCCGAACGCGATCAACGGTCCGAAGATCGGATCGCTGACGACGCCGACGAGGCATTCCACCCCGTCGGTGATCATCGGCTGGATCAGCGCGCCCTCCATCGCACTGGCGAGACCGCGCTCGGCCAGGCCCGCGGCGATGGCACGGTAGGCGTCGGCGGCCGCCTCGGGCGTGCGAATGCCGAGAAGGACCCCGCCGACGTCGGACTTGTGCAGAACCGTCGACGAGACCAGCTTGACGGCCACGGGGACGCCGAGCCGGCGCGCGACGGCCGCGGCCTCCTCGGGCGAGTGGACGACGACGCTCTCGGGCATGGCGATGCCGTAAGCCCGAAGCACCGCCGCGACCTCGTCCGACCGCAGCCAGGGGCGGTCTTCTCGCGCCAGCGCCCCCTCGACCACCGCCCGGGCCGCCCTGGGGTCGACGTCGGCAAAGCTGGGAGCCTCGCCGATCGGTCGGCGCAGCCAGGCGGCGCGTCGGGCGGCGTGACCGAGCGCCCGCGCCGCGCTCTCGGGGAAGGTGTACGACGGGATCGTCGTCGCGCCGCGCAGGACGTCGGGCGTGCCCCGTGTCCCCACGAAGCAGGTCACGACCGGCTTCGGCGGAGGCGGATCGCAGGCGGCGACCAGCGCCGCGGCGACATCCTCGGCGTTGGTGACGAGCGGTGGGATGAACAGAACGATCGCCGCGTCGATCGACGGATCCTCGAGGACGATCTTGAGTGCCTGCCCGTAGCTCTCCGGCGAGCCGGAGGCGAGCATGTCGACCGGGTTCGCGACCGAGGCCTCGGCCGGGAGCAGCGCGCGCAGCTTCGCCTGGGTCGCTTCGCTCAGCAGCGGCAGCTCGAGGCCATTCGCCTCGCAGGCATCGGCGCAGAGGATGCCCAGGCCGCCGGCATTGGTGATGATGCCGACCCGATTGCCGGCCGGTAGCGGCTGATTCGCGAAGAGCGCGGCGACCTCGAACAGCTCTTCGAGGGTGTCGCAGCGAGTCACGCCCGCCTGGCGGAACAGCGCCTCGACGGCGACGTCCGAACCGGCCAGGGCAGCGGTGTGCGACGCGGCCGCGCGCTGTCCGGCAGCGGCGCGACCTCCCTTGACCGCGACGATCGGCTTCCGCATCCCGACCCGGCGCGCCACCCGGGCGAAGCGGCGCGGATTGCCAAACGACTCCAGGTAGAGCAGGATCACCTCGGTGGCGGGATCGTCCTCCCAGCGCTCCAGCAGGTCGTTGGAGGAGAGATCCGCCTTGTTGCCCATCGAGACGAACGACGAGATGCCCAGCCCCATCTGGCGCGCGTGCTGGAGGATCGCGATGCCGAGCGCGCCGGACTGGGAGGCCACGGCGACGTTGCCCGGCGGGGGCAGTGTCGGCGCGAAGGTCGCGTTCAGCGCGCCGTTCGGACCGTTGACCAGGATGCCCATGCAGTTCGGTCCGATCAGTCGCGCTCCGTGCGAGCGGCAGAGGTGCAGGAGCTCGTCCTGGAGCGCGCGACCGGCCGCGCCAATCTCGGCAAAACCGGCCGAGATCACCACCAGCCCGCGCACGCCGGCCTCGAGGCACTCGCGCGCGGCCGCCAGAACCGACGCCGCCGGTACGACGATCACGGCGAGGTCGACCGGCTCGGGGATCGCCTTGACGCTCGGGTAGGCGTGAACCGAGGCGACGGCGGTCGCCGCGGGATTGACCGGGTAGACCGATCCGGCGAAGCCGCCGGTGAGGAGGTTGCGAAAGAGCTCGTGGCCGATCGAGCCGGGGCGTCGGGACGCGCCGACGACGGCGACCGCCCGCGGATGGAAGATCGGCTCGAGCGAGGCGGTGGCCGCGACGTGGCGACGCGCGTCCGCGCTCGCGACGTAGTGCGCGTCTTCACGCAGCGCCACGTCGCACTCGATCGTCCCTTGATCGAAGGTTCGGGTCATCCTGAAGCCAAGCCCCTGGAGCAGGGTGAGCATACGGCTGTTGGAGGCGAGGACGAGCGCGAGGAAGCGCTGGATCCCCTCGGCGCGCGCATCGCTCGACAGGCGCTCGAACAGCGCCGTACCGATGCCGCGTCCCTGCTCGGCGTCGTCGACGGCGATCGCCATCTCGGCACGGTCCGGATCCCGCAGGCGCACGTAGGACGCCAGTGCGACGATTCGGCCGCCGATCTCGGCGACCAGGGCGTGGCCGGCCGTCGCGCGATCGATCGCCTCCTCGTCCATGCGTGTCCCGCCCGAGTGGAAGCGCAGCGCGCGGCTCTCCGGGGAGAGGCGCTGGAAGAACTCGGCAACCGCCGGACGGTCGTCCGGACGGATCGGACGAATCAGCGCCTGCCGTCCATCGCGCAAGAGGACGAACTCGTCGACCGCGACGCTCATCGCCTCGCTTACCTTCCCGCGGAGACCAGGGTCTTCTGCTCAGACGTCGCTTCGTGCTTCAATGATACCTCGACGGGCACGACCTTGGCCGACGCGTCGCTTTCGGCACGGATCGCGCGGTGCATCAGGTACATGAACACACTGCCGCCGACGATCCAGATGACTCCCCAGACGATGAGGACGGCGTCGTAGCTACTCGTGAAGAATCCTTCCACCTGGCACTCCTTACGACGAAGACGATACATGTGCCGCCGAGACGGGTCGCGGCCGACACGGTTCGTGGCGGCACGCCTGGACTCTAGCTCGGGCGCGCTGAAAGGCTCCTGAACGCAGTCGTGGCGTACCTGAAAAGATCCTGAATGCGCGAGCGGAGGCGACCGTCTGGCTGCCCTCACACCTCCGGGACGATCACGAGGCGATCTTTCACCGACTCGACGCCGGGCATGATCCGCGTCGCGACCAGGAGCGCATCTTTCTCGGCCCAGGAGTGGACCGTGCCCGAGAGGGTAACGACGCCATCGCGGACGTCGATCACGAGACGGTCGGCAGTGTATCGGGCACGACGTTCGAGCGCTCTCTCGATCTCCCGCCGCACGTCGTCGGGGTGAACCTTCGGACCTTTCACGCTGATGTTGTTGGTGATCCCCCGCACTCCGGCGAGGTTTCGGATCGCTCGCTCGGCGCTCTCCCGCTCGTACCCGAAGTCGACCGATCCCGAGAGGGTTACCCAGCCATCCGATACCGTCGCCTGGATCTCCCGGTCGGGGACGAGCACGTCCCACTCCAGTGCTCGCCGCACGGCCTGGGCAACGTCGGCGTCGGCGCGGAGCATGCCGCTGGGGATCTGCACCTGCACATCATTGACGACGTCGAGCACGCCTTCGACGCGGTGTGTCGCCTCCTCGGCGGCAATCAGCCTGGCATAGCTACTGACCGTGCCAACCAGCGTGACCAGGCCACCGCTGACGGTCACGCCGACGTCAGCATCCTTCAGCCGCGGATCCCGCGCAATCTCGTGCAGCACCGCCTGTCGAATCTCCGCATCTGTCCTCACGTGCACCTCCTTCACGCGCCTACTATCGAACGGGATCGTTGCGCGCGACGTTGCCGCCGGTCAACGCCGCGTTACGGGACGGCGAGGCAGGTCGACGGCGGCGCGAGGCGCGTTACCGGGCGGTAACTCGGCGCAACCGACGGCGTAACCGGCGCACGGTAAGGTCAGGGCGGGTGCGAGCCGGCCGTGGTCAGTCACGACGGGAGGCCTATCGCACCACATCAGGCCCGGAGTGATCAGGTGCAGCCCGAACGACCTCCTCTGCCGGTCGTCACGCTCACGCTCAATCCGGCGATCGATCAGGCCCTGCGGATCGGACAGATCGTGCTTGGCAGTACCAACCGCTGTCTTCTCGACGCCCTCGACCCCGGGGGCAAGGGGATCAACGCGAGCCGGGTGATCTATCGGCTCGGTCGGCCCACGCTGGCGCTCGGATTCGTGGGCGGCGTAACCGGGGCGATGCTGCGGTCGCGCCTCGACGCCGAGGGCGTTCCCCACGACTTCGACGAGGTGTCCGAGCTGACCCGGGTGAACATCATGATCTACGAGACCGCCGTGGGGCGACGAACGCGTATCTACCTGCCCGGCGCGCGGGTCGAACCGGCTCAGCTCGACGGCATCTGGCGGCGCCTTGACGGCCTTACCGCGGGCAGCGTCGTCGTTCTCGGCGGGAGCCTGCCGCCCGGCCTACCGCCCGATACCTATCAGCGGATGGTCCTGGGGCTGAGGGAGCGAGGAATCCGCGCCGTCGTCGACACCTCCGGGCCGGCCCTCGCGGCGGTCCTCGCCGCCGGTCCGGCCCTGATCAAGCCCAACGTCGAGGAGGCCGCCGAGGTGCTCGGCCGAGTGCTCGTCGGCGACGATGACGTTCTCGAGGCAGCGCGGGAGCTTCGCCAGCGCGGCGCCGAGCGCGTCGTGATCTCGCAGGGCGCGGATGGCGCGATTGGCGTCGGCCCGGACGGATCGTGGAAGGCGATCCCACCGCGTGTCGACGCCCGCAGCACGGTGGGGTCCGGCGACTCGATGGTCGCGGGCATGGCCATCGCGCTGAACGAGGAGAAGGGGCTGGACGAGGCGCTACGCCTGGGAACGGCCGCTGGAGCCGCCACCGCGCTGACGCCCGGCACGCAGCTCTGCCGGCCCGGGGATGTGGCCCGGCTGCTGCCGCTCGTCGGCGTGAGGAATCACCCAAATGTGTGATTGCCAGATCGCGTCAGAACGTGCACCATGGCGACGAGTGCCCCGTCGGCGCAACGTTTCGGCGGTCCGGTCGTTCTTCCACATGACCTCGGACCCGGCCCCTCATCAGGGACGATCGAGGGGTGAGTCTTTGAAAGGTCGCAGCGCACGTCATGAGGGTGACCCGCCGACAGTTTCTGCTTGGCCAGCTCGGCGACCTGGACGAGATCGAATCCGTCGACCCGCCGGTCGCCGCTTCCGCGACCTCGCCGCTCGCCAGCTGGTCGGACCGGCTGGCGCGTCTCGTCCGGCGCGCCCGGTCGATCCTGGCGTACCTGCTTGCCGAGATGCTCGTCACTCTCGGCATCGACGACCGGCTCCAGCCGTTCTGGTCATTCGTTAGAAACGTCGCTCTCCTGCTGGCCCTGAGAGCCTACCTGCTGGCGCCGATCCTCCTCGCCGCCGTGCGGCAGCACGCCTCCACCGCGTGGGCGTGGCTCGTCCAGCAGAGGGAGCGTCGCCTCGTGACCCACGCGGTGGGGGAGCGGATCGGCCAGTGGCGGGTAACCGTCGTTCGGCGACGACGTCTCGGTCCCCGGTGGCAGCGCCTGGCCGAGACCGGCCGGAGAGCGCTCGGGGGCGGGATGCGGCGAGCCCGAGCGTGGACCGTGGCGACCGTGGGGTCGCGATGGCCCGGCACGCCGGCTCTGTTCACGCGCGTGGGGACGATCGCCCCGGGCCCGCGCGTGACCACCCTCCTGGCGATCGGGAGCAGCGCAGCCCAACCCGCGCGGCGATGGCTCGATCGAGCGTGGCGAGCGAAGCGGCTGGTACGAGGGCTGGCTGACCGGGCGGTGCCCCGGCAGATCCCGTTTCCCCGGCCTGGCCTGACACTCCGCCGGCCGCGCCTTCTCACGGTCGTGCTGATCGTGCTCGCCCTGGCGGTCGTGGCCGGTGCACTGGCGGTTGCCGCGGTCTACAGCTACGTCACGCGCGATCTGCCGCCGGCCGACCAGGTCTTCACGACCGGCATGTTCCAGACGGCGATGATCTACGATCGCAAGGGACGGCTGCTCTACGAGATGATGGATCCAAACGGTGGCCGGCGCAACGTCGTCCCCCTGAAAGATATTCCCAAGGACCTGATCGACGCGACGGTGATGACCGAGGACGCCAACTTTTACTCGAATCCGGGCGTCGACGTGCCGTCGATCCTCCGGGCGATCCTCCAGGATATCCAGCATCGCCAGATCATGTCGGGTGCCAGCACGATCACCCAGCAGCTGGTCCGCAACGTGGTGATGACGCCACAGGAGCGACAGGCGAAGACGCTCTCGCGCAAGATCGGCGAAGCGATCCTGGCCTATCGCGTCTCGCAGCGCTACAGCAAAGACGAGATTCTCGAGCGCTACCTCAACGAGATCTACTACGGCAACCTGGCCTACGGGGTCGAAGCCGCGAGCGAGACGTACTTCGACAAGCCGGTGCAGCAGCTCACGCTGGCGCAGGCCGCGCTGATCGCCGGGCTGCCGCAGGCGCCGGCGCTTTACGACCCGTACCAGCACCCGGAGGCGGCCAAGGCGCGACAGCTCGAGGTCCTGTCGCTGATGGTTCGGCATGGCGCGATCACACCGGAGCAGGCCGACGCGGCGGCGAAGGAGCCGCTGAACTATCACTCCCTGCCGACCGGCCTGCAGGCGCCGCACTTCGTCATGTATGTCCGGGATCTGCTGGAGCGACGCTACACGCGCGAGCAGCTCTACCAGGGAGGACTGCACATCTACACCTCGCTCGACCTGGACCTCCAGCGCCAGATCGAAGCGATCGTCCGGGATCAGATGCCCGCGCTCGCGGCGAACGGCGCGAGCAACGTGGCCGTCGTCGCGATCGATCCTCGGACCGGCGAGATCCTGGCGATGGTCGGCAGCGCGAGCTTCTGGGACGAGACGATCCCGGGGCAGATCAACATGGCGACGGCCGAGCGGGCGCCGGGCTCGACGATCAAGACGTTCACCTACCTCGCGGCGATCGACCGCGGGCTAGCGATGCCGGCGACGCTCCTCGCGGATGCGCCGGTGCAGTATCCGATGGGCGCGGGCCAGCCGCCCTACGCACCGCAGGACGCCGACGGCAAGTTTCGTGGCACGGTGACGCTGCGTCGCGCGCTGGCGAACTCGCTGAACGTACCGGCGATTGGTCTGCTCGATCGCCTGGGTGTCGCGGACTTGCTGACGATGCTCCACCGCTTCGGGATCACCTCGCTGCAGCAGCCACCGGGGTACTATGGTCTGTCGCTGACGCTGGGCGCGGCGCCGGTGCAGCTTCTCGACATAACATACAGTTACGCCGCCATCGCTCACGGGGGGGTCCAGGTCGGGGACCCGGTACCGGACGCGGCGCCGGACCAGCGCGCCTTCGCACCGGTCGCGATCCTCAAGGTGACCGATAGCCAGGGCAAGGTTCTCGACGACTACAAGCCGTCGGCTGGCATCCGGCTGGTGAGTCCGCAGGCGGCGTGGCTGACGACCGATATCCTCGCCGACGACGCGGCGCGGGCCGAGACGGTGGGCGCGCACTCGCCGCTCGAGCTCCCGGACCGGCCGGCCGCGGCGAAGATCGGGACCTCCGAGAACCTGCAGGATGCCTGGACGATCGGCTACACCCCGAGCCTCGTCGTCGGCGTCTGGGTTGGCAACACCGACGGCCGACCGATGAGGGCGACCTTTGGCGCGCAGGGACCGGCGGTGATCTGGCACGAGGTGATGGAGGCCGCGCTTGGTGGTCAGCCGGCCGAGCCGTTCGCCCAGCCGCCGGGTCTGGTGCGGGTGGCGGTCGACGCGGCGACCGGCCTGCTGCCGGCGCCGGGCCGCCCGACGATCACCGACTGGTTCGTCCAGGGAACGTCACCGACGCGGGCGGTGGTGGTTCCGACGCCGACTGCCACCCCCAGACCGACGCCGCCGCCGAAGCCGCGGGAGGATCACCCGGGGAAGGGCCACGGGAAGCATTGAGCAAGGCGCGCGGCGCACGGCGCAATGTCTGCCCGCGGGGCGATAGGAGCAGGGAAGTCGCACGGTGATGCAGTGTCACTCCGAGCGTCAGCAAGGGACCTCGGGAATCGGCTGTGCCGGGTCAGAGATCCCTTGCTGCGGCTCAGGATGACGGTCATCGCCCGTCAGGACGTGTTCAGCCCGAGTCCGAGTGACCTGCCGGTGGGTCGTGGCGACACGCCGCGTCAGGGACCGTTCATCACTGCAGGCAGGTAGATACGGAATGGCGTCGGGGCGCGCCAGGTCAGTGCAAGACCCTCGGTCTGCCAGGTGAAGAGGTCGCTGGCCCATTCGCCGAGCGTCCAGACCGTCTCCCCGTCGGGGTCAGGCACCGTCTGATGGTAGTCACCCCAGCGCTTCCCGAGGTACGAGGACAAGCCCGGGAACAGGAGACCGCTCGTGTATGTGCTTGTCTGGTCGCTCTCCTGCCAGGAGGCGGCGCAGATGCTCGGATAGAGGTTGGCGCTCGAGCAATCCATCCCCAGGAAAACGTGCGCCGTGGTCGCCAGATCGGCCGTCACCGAGCCATAGAAGGCATGTGCACCGATGAAGCCGATATCCTGAGCCTTCAGGACGGTAGCGCTGGCCGGCGCGATCTCGTAGAACCGGACCCCGGCATAGTTGCCAGTCGCCTGGGGAATCGTCGTGTTCGAGGTCACGTATAACCGCCCATTCAGGTAGGTGGCCGAGAGGAGGCGCATGTCGTCGGTATCCAGGAGCCAGGTCGTGCCGGGCTGCGCTGCGTTCACTGGCAGGTAGTACACGGGCACCGTCAGTGTCGTCGACGTCATCAGTGCTAACGTGGGATTCGTTGGATTGGTGAGCGTCCAGAGAGTCAGGGCGCTGCCGCCGGTGGTACTGGAAGGCGCGGCGTCGACCAGGTACTCGACCCCCGGCGACGCCCCGTAGACCGCGGCGGGCTGGATCGTGAAAGCCAGGTGGCC